>NZ_JDST02000001.1:0-35400 GCF_000584975.1 Candidatus Accumulibacter cognatus
ATCTGTCCGGGTAGGGCAAATCGCGCCTGCTGCATGAAAAAGGGCGCAAAAAGAGGGAGGTCTTGCCCAGAACCAAGAATACATGGCTATGGGATAAATTACAGGAGGTATGCTAATATACTACACCAACGCCTCGGCAACTCTCCTGTATAATGCTGTGCCTCACCCACCTCCTGTCTAAAACACTAAGTGCTTGCAAGCGAATTCCGGGAGATCTGATGAAAGATTTTTTCTATAGATTAGGCCTGAATAACTCTTGAATGACGAGTATTTGCCCTAATGGATGTGCGCATGAACACGGAACCTGGACGATCATCGGGAGCATCACAGCCAGCCGATCAAATCCTGGGTCGAGGAACGCCATGACCCGATCGAATGGTGCGCTCTATCCGGCAGCAGCCCATAGTGGAATCCCGAGGAACGCCTGAGTGCCTACCTCCGGCTTGTCATTAGCATGAATCAAACAGACAATTTCCGGTTACGCCGCCACGAAAGCCAATTATGTCAGAGATCATCCCTCCCAGGCCTATCCCGCCACCCTGGGTGAGCAATGTTGTAGAGGATCGCTTCGGACTATCGGTGATACTGCGCGTTGGCAATGCCCAGCAGCTATTTCGCTGGATTAGACCGGGGCACTTTCTGATGGGCACACAAGCTGACGAGAGCGAGCGAGGCAGTGCTGAGTTGCAGCACGAGGTAACGCTTAGCAACGGCTACTGGCTCGCCGACACAGCCTGCACGCAGGCCTTCTGGCTGGCAGTATGGCCGGTGAATCCCAGCCATTTCCAGGATCACCCGCAGAATCCCGTCGAGAATGTCAGTTGGCACGATGCTCAGGGTTTTATCGCCGAGTTGAACAGACGCTTTCCGGGACTGTACGCCCGCCTGCCGAGCGAGGCCGAATGGGAGTATGCCTGCCGGGCTACGACAACGACACCTTTCTCTTTCGGTAATCAGGTCACTGTTGAGCAGGTCAACTTTCACGGTCACTATCCCTGCATCGGTGGCGACAAAGGTATTTATCGGCAGCGCACCGTGCCCGTCGCTTCTTTGCCGGCAAACCCCTGGGGCCTGTACGAGATGCATGGCAACGTCTGGGAATGGTGCGCCGACTGGTATGGTGAATACCCGGCTGCACCGCAGTTCGACCCAAGTGGCCCAATCATCGGCAAGATGCGCGTCCTGCGCGGCGGTACATGGAGCGACCCCGCCCGCTACGCACGTTCTGCCAACCGTAGTCGCATCGAACCTGCCTACCGTCCACGCAGCAGCGGTTTCCGGGTTGCACTGGGACAGATCCGGAGTCCTGTCGGCATACACAACCGTATTTGCTGAATCAGTTTCAATTACGGCCTGCCGGCGTGATGTCCGTACCCTTTTCGGGAATCTCCGATTCGATCTGGATCGTCACCCGGCGATTTCGCGCCCGCCCATCAGCCAGCACATTTGGCTCGACCGGACGCGTATCGGCATAACCAATCGCGGTCAGGCGCTCAGCGGCGATACCAGCGTCGGCGAACAGGCGCAGGACGGTAGTCGCACGCACGGCGGAAAGCTCCCAGTTCGAGGGGAATTGCACATTCTTGATCGGAATATTGTCGGTGTGCCCCTCAATGATGATCGGAAACTCCGAGGCAACCAGCACATCGGCAACCGACTGCATGGCTCTGGCCATGGGCGGTTGCAACAGTGCCTGGCCGGGAGCAAACAGGATGCTATCGTTGATTTCTATGCTCACACCACGGCTGCTTTCGAGCACACGCACCTTTCCCTGAGCAATCAGCGGTGCCATCACCTCAAGGATCTCCTTGGCAACGTTTCGCATTTTCTCGCGCTGTTGCTGTTTGACGGCTTCCTGCGTCTTGTTTACCAGGTCCGGTTTCTGTACCACCGGTGCAGACGGTGGCAGAACCATCGGTGTTTGTCCAGTGCTGTTGACAGGGACATTGCGAAAGGCGCTGATCATCGAATTGCTCAGAATACGGTACTTTCCCTCATTTACCGAGGAGAGCGCGTACATCACCACAAAGAAGGCAAAAAGCAGGGTAATGAAATCAGCGTACGATACTAGCCAGCGTTCGTGGTTGTCGTGTTCGTCCTCGTGTTTTCGCCGTGCCATCGTTTAAAAGACATAACCACGTAATCGGCTCTCGATGATCCGTGGATTATCCCCGTTGGCGATACCCACCAACCCGTCGACGATCATTTCGCGTTGCACAATGAGGCGATTCACATGCGCCTTGAGTTTGTTGGCCATCGGTAGGTAGACCAGATTGGCCAGGCCAACGCCGTAGATCGTGGCGACAAAAGCGACGGCGATACCGGCGCCGAGTTTCGATGGGTCGGAGAGATTCTCCATCACCTGGATCAATCCCATCACTGCACCGAGAATACCGATGGTCGGCGAATAACCGCCTGCGGCCTCCCATATTCTTGCAGAAAGTTTCATCTCCTGTTCAAAGGTGCCAATCTCGACTTCAAGAACCTCGCGCAGTCTTTCCGGTTCAGCGCCATCAACCAGCAGTTGCAGACCCTTTCGGGTAAACTCGTCCTTCAACTCGTTGAGGATGGCGTCAAGTGCCAGCAGACCCTCGCGCCTCGACACCTGGCTCCAGTTCGAAACCTGCTGGATCACCTGCTGATGATTGACCTCAGGAGGGTACCACATCCATTTCACCATGCGGATTCCGCGCACGAAAGTAGTGTAGGGACTCTGCAACATGACCGCACCCAGCGTACCGCCCACAACGATCATCAGCGCCGTCGGTTGCGAGAGCGATCCGAGATGCCCCCCCTCGAGAATCTGGCCGGCAACGATCGCCATCAGACCAATCAGCAAGCCGAGGACACTGGTTCTATCCATGACTTGCGGCTTTGCCCAGCTTCCTGCCGCCAGCGCCGAACAAGCGAGCGCGCAATCGCATCACCGCCTGACTGTGCAATTGACACACGCGCGACTCGCTGACTTCCATCACCTCGCCGACCTCGCGCAGGTTGAGATCCTGTTCGTAATAGAGCGCCATCATCAGCTTCTCACGCTCCGGTAGCCCTTCGATCGCCTGCGCGAGTTCGCGACGGAGATATTCGTTTTCGAGAATCGTGGACGGATCGGCATCTGCATCTGCCAGATGATGTTCGAGATATTCTTCACCCCCTTCGGAAATCATATCCTCCAGGTAGATCAGTTGATGCCCTCGTGCTTCCTGCAGCATTTTCTGGTAGTCGGCAAGAGGCATTTCCAGAGCATCAGCCAGTTCCCTTTCTGTCGGTGCGCGGCCATTTTCCTGTTCGAGTCGGGCAATCGTAACTTCGATACGCCGATAGTTGCGGCGCAGGCTGCGCGGCAACCAGTCATTATCGCGCAGCCCGTCGAGCATCGCGCCGCGCACGCGCTGTACCGCATAGGCCTCGAACTGAGCTCCCATGCCGGCCTGGAAACGGCCAATGGCATCAAGCAGGCCGAGCATCCCGTTCTGCACCAGATCCTCCACCAGCACACTGGCAGGCAGGCGAGCCATCAAGTGACAGGCGATGCGCTTGACCAGCGGGGCGAAGCGCTCGACCAGCTGATCCTTATTGAGTTGACCAGCAGCGTTATACATGAGTTATTGAAGAAGCTATCAGGCGTAGATAGCAACTGGATCGATGCGGTGGCACAAGTGTAGCAGTTGTTGCACAAAATCTTCGAGTCCTCCGAAATCGTCTTCGGCTCCTGGCCAATTCAACAGTTCGTTGGCCACGATTCGATATGCCTTCGCTGCTGGCGAGTTCGGAAACAAGCTGGCAACCGGTTGGCACAACCGGGAGGCCTGCTGCAAATGTTCGTCAAAAGGCACGCAACCCGCGTAATCAAGGCGAGCCAATCGGCGACTGCTGGTCACCTGTGCAATATTGTCATGGATTGCATGCGCGTCGACGGTGGTTCGTACCTTATTCACCAGGATTCGGAAGTGCCTGCGCGCGTAACCCAGACTGACTTTCTTGATCAGTGCGTAGGCCTCGGTAATCGACCGGCTGTTCGGTAACACGACAATCACGGTATCGTGCGCGGCGAGGCCAAGCGGCGAAAAACCAAGCGGATGGTCGAGCGAGGTATCGACCAGAACGACATCGGCAGCCGGCCGGATTTCACCAAGACAGTCAAGCAGGATGCGCTGCTCGGCAGCGGTGAGCCTGGCGAGTTGCTTGACGACTCTGGCCGCCGGCAGCACTCGGATCCCCGGCGCTACCGAAAGAATCACTTCCGCGATCGACCTTTCCCGATCGATCACCTGCTGCAGATCGTAGGCTGCAAAGGCGCCGTAAAATGTGGCAACGCCGTGCTTGACACTCTCGTCCACCACCAGAACCTCTCTGCCCTGGCCGGCTAGTGTGGCCGCCAAATTGGCCACCAGAACGCTCTTGCCCACCCCCACGCTGCCGGCAGAAAAGGTCACGATACGCGATTGCGGGCGCTGCAGGAGGCGTCTCAAGCCTGACGCCTGATCGCCTCGGAAATCAGCCATGCTGGCCTCCGGCTGACTGAAGACCGACCGCCGAACTGGCCATCATCAAGCCGGGCTCCAGGCCGCTCAGGTGATGCGGGGAACTCTCGGGCAAGTCCTTGAAAGCACGATGCAGCAAGTACTGGCGATTAGGCAAATGCAGATCCTCCGGCACCCGCTGCCCATTCGACACATAATACAGCCGCAAACCGTGCCGGATGATCACATCAAGTGACGAAGCCAAGCTCGCGGCTTCGTCAACCTTGGTCAGAATAGTCCCCGCCAGATCCAGCCGGCTGTACGATCTGACGACGTCATCGAGCGTATCGCCGCGGCTGGTCGCCGACAGGAGCAATAGCGACTTGACGTTACTGGCCCCGAACATGGCCACTTGTTCGCTCACCATCCGGTCACGCTGGCTCATTCCGATGGTGTCGATGAGCACCATGTGCGTGTGCTGCAGATCGTGCAGCGTGATGCGCAGGTCTTTGGCATCCCTGGCAAGATGCACTGGAACACCCAAAATCCGGCCATAGATTCGCAACTGTTCGTGGGCACCGATCCGGTATCCATCGGTCGTCACCAAGGCGAGTTTCCTGGCACCGTGTCTCAACACACAGCGTGCAGCCAGCTTGGCAGTGGTCGTCGTCTTCCCAACTCCGGTGGGGCCGACCAGCGCATAGATGCCACCCTGATCGACAATGTCACTCTCGCTGTTAATGGTCAACAGGCTACGCTCGGCAGCCCCCTTGACCCAGGACAAAGCCTGCCCTGCCTCCAGTTCGCTGGGGAGATCGGCAAGCAGATCGCGCGCAGCCTGGGGTGAGAAACCGACGTCAAGCATCTGACGAAGAATTTCTGTCTTGACAGGCTCTGCACGCGCGGCCTCCCCCCAGGCGAAACCGGCCAACTGTTGCTCGACAAGCCGGCGCAGCGTACGAATTTCCTCCATTACGGCGACAGGTACCACTTCCGCCTCTGGTTTTGCACCGCTGTGCGGGAGCGACTGCGGCACCTCCAGTTCCATCTGCGGCAGGGGTCTCACCGCAGGTGTTGGCGGCGGGCGAGAGTTAGGACGCGCACTCGCTTGCCCCAGGGCTGGCGACATGCCGCGCAACAGCGGCTGATCCCTTGCGGTGACTCGTCCCGGCATCGGAGCGGGTGGTGCAGCGGCTGTGTATTCCTTGCTGCGAGGTGCGTCCCGCTCCGGCGTCGGTACGATCATTTCCATGTCGCGGGCAGCCACCGCCATGATCTCGACCCCTCCGGGAATCCCTCGATTGGACAGAATGATCGCGTCCGGTCCGAGGGTTTCCTTGACCTTGCGCAAGGCGTCACGCGCCGTTGCGGCAATGAATTTCCTGACGTTCATACTCTCTGTCCAATGATGGAGGTCACCTTGATGACCCTGCTTTCAGGCACTTCAGCGTGTGCCAGGACCTTCAGTTGGGGAATGCTGCGGCGCAGGAAGCGCGACAGCAGCGTGCGCAGATTCCCCGGAACCAGCAGGACCGTTGGCAAACCAACCTCTTCCTGGTGCTGCGCTGCAGCAACGGCCTCACGCACCAAGGTATCTGCAAGGCCCGGTTCGATGCCGGAGCCATCGCCACCAGCACCGACAGCCTGCATGAGAAGGCGTTCGAGTTGCGGATCCAGCGATATTATCTGCATTTCAGCCCCCCCCGGGTAAAGCTCCTGAACGATCGAACGGCCCAGCGCTGTACGCACCTGCGCGGTCAGCACCTCCGAATCCTGATAGCGTGGAGCCATGTCGGCAAGGGTTTCAATGATCGTGCGCATGTCACGAAGAGGCACGCCCTCCTCCAGCAGATTACGCAAGACTTTCTGCACTACGCCGAGTGACAGGGCCTTGGGCACCAGTTCCTCAACCAGTTTGGGCATCTCTTTTGCCAGATGATCGAGCAGCGCCTGTGTCTCCTGCCGCCCCAGCAGTTCAGCAGAGTGCGCGAGAATCAGGTGGTTGAGGTGCGTGGCAGTGACCGTACTGGCATCGACGACGGTGTAACCGTAGGCCTGGGCCTGCTCGCGCAGGGCCGGATCAATCCACACCGCCGGCAACCCGAAGGCTGGATCCTTGGTCACCGTACCAGGCACCTGCCCGGCAACCCGACCGGGATTGATCGCCAGCAGATTTCCCGGGAAGGCTTCTCCCTGACCGATCTCGACGCCTTTGAGCAAGATCTTGTAGGCATTCGGTTTCAGTTCCAGGTTGTCGCGGATATGAACAGGAGATACCAGGAAACCCACTTCCTGGGCAAATTTCTTGCGAATGCCGCGTATCCGGCGCAGCAACTCACCATCCTGTGACTTGTCGACCAATGGAATCAGCCGATAGCCGACCTCCAGACCGAGCACGTCGAGTGGCGTGACATCATTCCAACTGGCTTCCTGTGCTTCGCGAGGCGCTGCCGGTGCAACAGCGATGGGCTCTGGCACGGCGACATGCTCACGCTTGTCCAGCTGCCAGGCCATGGCGGCGATCGCGCTGGCCAGAAGCAGGAAAACAAAATTGGGCATGCCGGGAATCAGGCCCAGAAAACCGACGATCGCAGCCGTCAGATACAGCAACTTCGGATTTCTGAAAAGCTGCGAGACGAATTGCTGTGAAACATCCTCGTTGTCGCCAACGCGTGTCACGACCATGCCGGCAGCAATCGAAATGATCAGTGCCGGGATCTGGGCCACCAGACCATCACCAATAGCCAGCAGGGTATAGGTCTTGGCGGCGGCGCCAAAATCCATGCTGTGCTGCAACACCCCGACGATCAGGCCGCCAATCACGTTGATCAGCATGATCAGGATACCGGCAATCGCATCACCGCGAACAAACTTCGAGGCACCGTCCATTGATCCGAAAAAATCCGCCTCCTGGGCGATCGTCGCACGCCGCTTGCGTGCTTCATCTTCGGCGATCAGTCCGGCGTTGAGGTCGGCATCGATCGCCATCTGTTTGCCCGGCATGGCATCGAGCGTGAAGCGTGCGGCCACCTCGGCAACCCGTCCGGCACCTTTGGTGATGACCACAAAATTGATGACCACAAGAATCGTGAACACGACAATTCCGACAGTGTAGTTGCCGCCAACCAGGAAATGCCCGAAGGCTTCAATGACCTGCCCGGCAGCACCGGGCCCAGTATGACCTTCGAGCAGAACGACACGGGTCGAAGCGACGTTGAGGGACAGGCGCAGTAGCGTCGTGACCAGCAACACGGATGGAAAAACGGAAAAATCCAGGGGTTTGATCACGCTCATGGCAACCAGCATGACGATCACCGAAATGGCGATATTGAACGTGAAGAAGAGATCCAGGATAAAAGCGGGTAGTGGCAGGACCATCATCGCCAGAATCAGCATGATCAGCACTGGACCGGCCATTTGTCGCTGGCCGAAACGTGCGACGAAATCCCGCATGACCAGGCTTGCATCAGCCATTTGCCGTTTCTCCGATGAGTTCGTCAGGAACCGTCATCGCCAGCGTTGGCATCGGATAGTTACCGCCGGTCTGGTGCCAGTTGCTCAACTGATAGATATAGGCTAGCACCTCGGCGACCGCCGCGTAAAGTGTTGCCGGGATCTCCTGATCGAGATCGACATGGCGGTAGAGCGCGCGCGCCAAGGGTGCCGCCTCAATGATCGGTACCGCATTCTCGGCGCCAACCTGACGGATCTTGAGGGCGATCTCACCCACCCCCTTGGCCAGCACTTTCGGTGCGACCATGCCGCTCTTGTAAGCCAGCGCGACCGCATAATGGGTCGGGTTGGTCACGATCACGTCAGCCGCCGGGACGGCGGCCATCATCCGCTTGCGCGCCGCCTCACGTTGCAATTGGCGAATACGACCCTTCACCTCGGGGTTACCCTCGAGTTCCTTGCCTTCCTGCTTGAGTTCCTCGCGAGTCATCTTGAGTTTGTCGTGATGCTGCCAGATCTGAAATGGCACGTCGACCACAACGATCAGCAACATCGCTGTAACGATCGCGAAAAAGCTGAAGGTGAGCAAGTGGCCGGCGCTCGACAGACTAACGGGAAGCGACTGCGCAAACATCGCCAGGAGATCGCCACGCTCACTCCACAGAATCCACACCGCAACGCCGCCAAGCAGTGAAGCTTTGGCCACGGCCTTGACCAGTTCCACCAGTCCGGACCAGGACACTAGGCGAGCCATGCCCTTGAGCGGGTCGAGACGGCTCAGGTCAGGTTGCAGCGCCTTCATGGAGAAATTCCAGCTACCGAGAAAAAAAGGCGACAGCAGGGTTGCTGCGACCAGCGCAGCAAACAATGGGACAAAAATCAGCAAGGCATCCAGCGAGATCTCTGCCAGGCGAACCAGCATCATCGTCGGCTCGCGTGCCAGGCGTGAGTCGACCCACAGACCACGTCGGAAAATTTCCGCCATGCGTTGCATCACCCAGGGACCCATCAGCCAGAATGCCGTCGCGGCGACGATCAAGATCACGAACGCGCCAACCTCGCGCGACCGAGGGACCTGACCCTCCTCGCGCGCCTGTTCCAGACGTCTTGCTGACGCCGGTTCTGTTTTTTCGAGGTCGCTTTCCTCAGCCATTCGGATCTTCCTGTTTACTCCGGGCTATTATAAAAAAACCGAGGTTACAAGAGATCAGGAAGCGCGCTTATTTAGACCAATTCCCAGATAGTTGCGCAGGAACAACAGTTGTCGCGGAGACACAAAACAAAACGGGGGCCACAGCCCCCGTGCCAGCCAAGTTCGCCTCGGTGTCTAGGCGAAAAACTCCAGAGCCCGCGCCGGCGTGCTCCGCAGGTCGCGGTCGGCTTGCGTGCCCAGATCGGCGAGAAGTTCTTTCATGTCCAGGATCAGAACGATCTGACCATTCGAGAGCGTCGTTACGCCGGCAACACCGCGTGGACGGAAGTCGTCCAGCGCCTTGATCACCGCGTCATCCCGGCCGGCAAAGTTGTCCACCGCCAGAATGAAACTGCGCTCTGCGGTCTGCATCAACACGCCGTACTCAGGCTGCCGCAGCTGTGGCCAGCCAAGCAGACGCGAGAGCGCGATCACCGGCAGGATTTCGCCACGCACCACCAGGGTTTCCTTGCCACCCACTTCCTGCATCCGCTGGTGATCGATCGGCAGAATTTCCCTGACCATCGATAGCGGCAGCGCAAAGGGTTGATCACCGAGCAGGACGAGCAGAACGGGAAGGATCGCCAGCGTCAGCGGCAGTGAAATGATGAACACCGAACCCTTGCCAGGCTCGGAGCGGATCTCGATCGATCCATTGAGTTTCTGGATGTTGGTCTTGACCACATCCATCCCGACACCGCGGCCGGATACTGCCGATGCCTGCGCCATCGTCGAGAAGCCGGGCAGGAAAATCAGGTTCAGGCTTTGCCGGTCATCGAGCGTGTTGGCCTCCTCTTCGCTGATGATGTTCTTCTCGACCGCTTTGGCCCTGATCCGTTCAGGACTGATCCCGTGCCCGTCATCGGCAATGATCAGGACGATGTGATCGCCCTCCTGACGCGCTTCGAGACGGACCACGCTTTTCGCAGGCTTGCCGGCCAGAAGACGCTCCTCAGGTCCCTCGACGCCATGATCGACAGCATTGCGAATTAGATGAATGAGCGGATCGGCCAGATCCTCGATCATCGTTTTATCGACTTCGGTTTCTTCGCCAATCAGTGCCAGCTCGACGTCCTTGCCCAACTGCCTAGCCAGGTCGCGGGCAATCCGCGGGTACTTCTGGAACAACCGGCCGATCGGCTGCATCCGCGTCTTCATCACCGAGTTCTGCAAATCCGAAACCAGAAGATCAAGCTGGCTGACTGCCTGATCGAGGGCCTGCAGGGTTTCCGAATCGGTTCTGCCGGCAAGGATATCAGCGCGCAGACTGGTCAGGCGGTTCTTCGTCAGCCCAATCTCGCCAGACAAGTTGAGTACCTGATCCAGGCGTGTGGTATCGACCCGAATGGTCGCTTCGCGAGCAGCCGCCCTCTCGTCGGCACGGCGACCGGAAGGAGCTCCACTCACCGCAGCGCCAGGTTTGTCGGTACTGCGGCGCCCTTCCGGCGGGAAATGCGGTTTCAGCTTGGAAAGATCCACCGCAGCATCCGCGGCTGCGGCCGCATTCGCCGCCGCGGCAGGCGTGCTTCGCGCGGCTACTGCCGGTAGGGCGATATCCTGCCCACTCACGGCCGCGTGCAGAGCGTGCCAGTCCGGACCTTCGTCTGCAACATTGACAGCAGCCGCCATCCCGGTGTCGGCCTGGCTTTCGACACGCCCTTCGAGAATGGCCCGCAGCGCGACGCTGACCTCGCCGGGAGCCGCATGCGGTTGCGTACCCTGGGCGATCTCGCCAAACATATGGCGAACACTCTGGGTCGCTGCCATGATGGTATCCATCAGAGCTGCAGTCAGCCTTATTTCGGCGTTTCTGAGCTTGTCGAACAGGCTTTCGGTCAAGTGGCAGAGGGTAACCAGTTCGGTGGCATTGAGAAAACCTGCGCCGCCCTTGATGGTGTGAAACCCACGGAAAATGTCATTGAGCAAACGACGATCGTCCGGGCTCCGCTCCAGATCGACGAGTTTGTTGTCGACATCCGACAGCAGGTCTCCAGCCTCCTGCAGGAAATCCTGCAGAAGGTCTTCCATCCCGGCAAAATCACTCATCCTGAACCTCCTAGAATCCCAGGCTGCCGAGCAGGTCATCAACCTGCTGCTGTGTAGCCACCACGTCACCGCGCCCTTCGGCATTGATCACCGGCCCGTTGAGCAGGCTCATTACCGAATCGGTACGACGCTCGCCGGGCAGAGTGTCGATGAGTACCCCCATCAGCTGCGACTCGAGTTCCTGTGCCACATTGATGATCTTCTTGATCACCTGGCCGGTCAGATCCTGGAAGTCCTGCGCCATCATGATCTCGAGTAGTTGCGCTTTCGTGGCCCCGGTTTTCTGAGGCAGTCCCTGCTTGAGGAAGGAACGCGTCTCCTCGGCCAGACGCTTGAACTCCTCGACACCCATGCGATTGGCGAAGAGAGCATCCCATTTCGTCGCCAAGGAGGCCGAAGCGGTTTCGAGTTCCTCCTGCAGGGGGTTCGCCAAATCGGTCGCATTCAACACCCGGCAGGCGGCCTGCTCGGTCAGGTTGACGACATAGTTGAGGCGGTCCCTGGTGTCAGGGATGGCGGAGACGGCATTCTCGATGAGTTCGTGGTAACCCAGTTCCCCAAGCGTGTCGTGCAACTGACGGGCCATCTGACCGATGCGCTGAAACACCCGGTCCTGGCCTTGCCACCGTTCACCACTGCCCGCCGCTTCAGGAGTACCTGCCGCTTTAGGAGTGACCGCTGCCGCGCTCTGCGCTGCTACGACCGAGTCGAAGAGGAGCTGCAACTCGTCGCTGTCATCTGCCCCATCGCCCTCGCGTAACTGCTGCATCAACGATGGCCCCCGAGATGCTGGCGGCGCCGGCGTTGCGTCCGCTGCTACTCCGGCCGCAATGCTGTCGAACAGCGCTTCGAGTTCTCTCGAGTCTCCAGACCTATCCGCGTCGCTCATCTCAGCCACCCATTTTGTCAAAGATTTTCTGCAGTTTCTCGGCCAGCGTAGCGGCGGTGAAAGGCTTGACGATATAGCCGCTTGCCCCCGCCTGCGCAGCCGCGATGATGTTTTCCTTCTTCGCCTCGGCGGTGATCATCAGTACCGGCAGATGCTTGAGCGCTGGCGCGCTGCGAATCGACTTGAGGAGTTGCAGGCCATCCATGTTGGGCATGTTCCAGTCGGTGACGACAAACTCGAAGTCGCCATTCTGCAGCCGCTGCAATGCCACCGCACCGTCTTCTGCTTCGTCTACGTTCGAGAAACCCAATTCCTTGAGAAGATTTCTGACGATGCGTCGCATCGTCGAAAAATCATCCACCACCAGAATTTTCATCTTCGGATCAGCCATTCTTTAACTCCAGGTTCCTTCTTTCTGTTTGCTCAGCGCTCGAGCAACGGGCGCAGGGTGTCGGCGAGGATCTCGGCATCGAACTTGCCGACGTAGGCATCCACCCCCACGGCCTTGCCCATCGCGTGATTGGCCTGCGACGACAGCGACGAATGCATGACCACCGGGATACCCGTGAAACGGAGGTCGCCCTTGATGTTCTTGGTGAGGACGTAGCCGTCCATCTCGGGCATTTCGGCATCGACCAGGATCAGGCGGAGCTCGTCGCGAACGCTCCGGCCCGTTTGTGTCGCGTGTGCGGCAATCCCCTGCAGTCGGCTCCAGGCTTCGGCACCGTTGGTCGCATGCTTGTGCTTGACGCCAAGCTTGTCGAGAACCTCGACGATCTTGCGTCGGGCAACCAGCGAATCATCAGCAAAAAACATGCAGACATCCTGATCAACATTCGCTGGCGGGATATCGACGATGATCGCCTCGCCAAAAGCGTTGGCAAGAATCTGCTCGACGTCGAGAATGGACACCAGCTTGCCGTCTTCGAGTTCGGTCACCGCGGTAATCAGTCCCTGATTGCTCGACAGTACGCTCTCGGGAGCCTTGACCTTCTCCCAGTCCACACGAATGATCCGATCCACCTCGTGGACCAGGAAACCCAGTGTCCTCTTGGAATACTCGGCAACCATCATGGTCTTGCCATACTCGCGAGGCTGGCCCTCGTACTCAAGAAAGGAGATCAGCGACAGCACCGGAATGACGTTGCCGCGCAGGGAGATCAGGCCTTCGACCCCACGCGGCATGTTCGGTGTCTTGGTAATGTGCGGCGTCCGCCCAACTTCCCGCACCTTGAAAACGTTGATCCCGAAAGTCTCACGCGTCCCCAGGGAGAACAACAGGATCTCCATCCTGTTGGAACCGGCTAGCCGGGTGCGTGCGTCAACGCTCTCCAGCAGGTTCTTCCTATCCGCCAAATCCATTTGTATCGCTCCAGAAAGATCGCTCAGTCTCAGTTCAGCTGCACTACCGGACGAGCATCTTGCAACCTGCGTGCCAAAGTTTCCGACAAGCGCTGCGGTTCCAATTTCGGCACATACTCATCGACGCCAACGGATCTGCCCAGTTGCTGGTTTGACATTCCGGATAGCGAGGAATGCATGATCACCGGCACACCAACGAACCGTGGATCGGACTTGATCTTCTTGGTCAGGATGTAACCATCCATTTCCGGCATCTCGATATCGGTCAATACCAGACTGATCAGGTCGGTCACCTGCTGGCCGGAGGCCTGCGCGTAATCCGCCATTTTCTCCAGTTCGTCCCAGGCTTCTCGACCATTGATCGCGGAGATGAATTTCACACCCATCGCTTCGAGAGTCCGCTGAATCTGCTTGCGTGCCACCGCCGAATCATCGGCAAAGAATACCGTGAGCGTGGCATTGTCGATCGGCTTGATATTGCGGTAAACAATGTCGTCGTCGTAGTTGGTCGTTTCCGAGAGCACTTTCTCGACATCCATCATCATCACCAGACGACCGTCCGGCAATTCGGTGACCGCCGTCACCAAGCCACCCATCTCAGCCGTGAGCATCGCTGGCGGCACCCGCATCTGGCTCCAGTCGAGGCGAAGAATGGTATCCACCCCCTCGACAAGAAAGCCCTGGGTATGACCCGCATATTCGGTGACGATCATGATCGAGCGTGGCGTCTCCGTATCGATACGGGCATAACGGGCAAGATCGACGACCGGCACCAGTGCCCCCCGCAAACTCACCATCCCCTCGACCGAGGACGGCATTTCCGGTGCTGACGTGATCGGCGGCGTCCGCATCACCTCACGAACCTTGAAGACATTGATGCCGAAGGTTTCACGTCGTCCAGTGCGCGCATCGGTGCCGAGCGAGAACAACAGGATCTCCAGCTTGTTGGTCCCGGCCAGTTTGGTGCGGGCATCGATGTTTTTCAGCAGATCGGACATTCCTCATTCCCTCACGTAAAGCACAGCGCGCATGATCACGGACATCTTAATCCAATAAGCGTCACCACGTCATGCCCGCCCACTGCAAAAGTCCCAAACCGGATCAAACCTCGGTCTTGTAGCCAATCCGGAAGCCGCCCCAGTGCCGGCCCTTGACGTAAATCGGCGCCGAGATGTCGTGCATCAGTTCGCCGGTATCACGCCGGTAAGTCTGCAGGAGAAAAGGTTGTTGGTGACTGCCGCAGCGCTTGCCGACCGGATCATCGAAGATTCGTTTGGTCCGGTTGTTCACGAAATCGACCTTCTCATCACCGCTCAGCGGTTGCGAAAACCTGCGGTTGTGCGTTGGCACATAGCTGTTTCGGTCGCAACAGATCGCATAGATCAGCCAGTTGTGCTGGGTCAGCAAACCCTCCTGCAGCGGCACCATGGCCTGATCGGTGAAGTCGTCGAAACGGGTCTTGAACTTTTGCGGCCGGGTATTCGCGATTGGCTGGTAACGATCATCAAACAAATCCTCGACCCTGATCCTGCCCGCATCCAGAGCTTTCTCGAGGATTTCGCTGGCCAGCCGCGCCGCCTCCTGGACAATCGCCGGCATCCTGGCATGCGTGGCGACGGCCTGCTCGCCGGCACTGCCGAGCTTGAAGACATGTCCGATCTCGCGAAGGTTTTCGGCCAGGCAATCGACATGGTCGACGGCTCGCAAGGTCTCGGCGGTGGCTGCGTTATTCGTCTCGGCCATTTCCCGGATACTGCGCACATGCTCGGCAATCCCCTGCCCAGTACGACTCTGCTGGACGACGGCGGTAGCGATGGCTTCGACTTTCTCCATCGTTTCGCGCGCGCCTTGATTGATGCACTCCAGCGAGCGGGACGCCTGCCGGGCGAGTTCAGCGCCATTGCGGGCCTGTCCGCTGCCGGTGTCGATGCTGCTGATCGCCGACTGCGTTTCGTCCTGAATCGCAGCGATCATCTGGCTGATCTCACCGGTGGCCTGCGATGTCCTTTCGGCGAGTTTGCGCACCTCGTCAGCAACCACCGCAAACCCCCTCCCCTGTTCACCAGCACGCGCCGCCTCGATGGCTGCGTTGAGGGCCAGAAGATTGGTCTGGTCGGCAATCTCGCGAATCGTCTGGACGATGCCACTGATCGCTTGCGAACGCTCACCCAGGGCGGATACCACTTTCGCCGACTGTGCCACCGAAGCGGCAATCTGCTCCATCTCTGCCGAGGCACTGCGCACAATCGCCATTCCCTCGGTCGACAGACGATTCGACGTCTCTGAAATGCCCGCAGTCTCGCTGGCATTTTGACTGACCTGATTCATGTTTATGGTCAGCTCGGCAATTTCGCCGGCGGTTGCCAAGGCGGCATCATGTTGCTGTCTTGATCCTGAAGCGACACGGCCAGCCTCGCTGAGCAGTCTTTTTGAGGCACTGCTGACTTCGGCGGAATTGAACAGCACTTTGCCGACAATCGTTGCGAAGCTCTCCATCAGTCGGTTGAAATCGATCGCCACTGCTGCGATTTCGTCCCGCCCCGCAACGGGTACGCGCCTGGTCAGATCACCATCGAGGTACATCTTCGCCAGTACCGCACGCAGCGCAGCGAGACGGCCAAGCAGATTTCTCTCGACCAGCAGACTGATCAGTCCAGCCAGTAGCAGCAGCAATACCAAAGCGCCCAGCCAACCGTAGAGGCCTCCCCCGAATACGGAATGGCCCAACCAGCCAGCCAATGCTGTGGCAGCGATCTGCAGCAGCATGGCGGCACGGATTTTCCATGCGACTCCGCTCATCCTTGTCCTTTCATCATCGCCGACCGGAATTCCATTGACAGGTCAACGGCACTAATGGCAACGGCTTTAGCGATTTGGCCATTCTGGTCTGGCTAGCCGCCCGCCATGAACCCTGCGGGTCAAGGTCCCTGCCGGGCAATCGCCTGCGCCTCGACCAGCGGCTCAAAAATGGCTACCGGCGCCGACCGGCCGCGTACCACAGCATGGCCGAGCTGTCGGCAACGCCAAGTACCAAGGGCCTGACGCGTTGCATCGCCGATAATCACGCCTGCGGCATACTGTGCCGACAGCCCCTGAATACGCGAGGCCAGGTTAACTGCATCACCGAGCACGGTGTAGGCACGCCGGTGGCGGGAACCCATGTCGCCCACCACCATCATGCCGGTGTTGATGCCAATGCCTACCTGCAACGCTGGCCAGCCACGGCTGGCAAAATGCTGATTGACGCCGGACAGAGCCGCCTGCATCGCGAGAGCGGCCTCTACGGCATGCCTGGCGTGCTGTGGATCGGCCAGCGGCGCTCCCCAGAAAGCGACGACGGCATCACCGATATACTTGTCGAGCGTCCCCCGATAAGCACGAATGACGTCGGTCATCGCCGACAGATAGTCGTTCATCAGTTGCGCCAGTTCGTCCGGTGGCAGGGTCTCGGCAAGGGCCGTGAACCCTCGCACATCCGCGAACAGCACCGTCAGTTCGGCACTTCGTCCTTCCATGGTGTAATGCTCGGGGTCACGGCTCATCTCATCGACCAGTTCGGGCGGAACGTACTGGCCGAAAAGCGTCGTCAAGCGCCGCTTGGCACGATGCTCGACAAAATAGCCGAAGAACAGGTGCAGGGCAAGCAGCATCGCCACCAACAGGAGAATGGCTGCCATCGGCAATACCAGCTGCACACCTGTCCAGGCTGCCAGGTTGATGATCGTTACCAACGCCGATATCAACACCGCGAGGACGACTGCTCGCGGCGGCGAAAGGCGGGGCAGGCCGAGCAGCAGGCCAACCCCGACGACGACCAGCAGGCCGGCCTCGATGGTCGCGGTGTAGGCCGGCGACATCAGCAGGCGACCATCGAGCAACCCTGCAAGCAGGTTGGCATGCACCTCCACGCCCGGAAAGGCTTCGCCCATCGGCGTCACTCGTTGGTCAAACAGGCCTGGCGCCGTGGTGCCCAGCAGTACGACCCTGCCGTGCAGGCTGTCAGCCGGCAAGCGGCCCGCGAGGACATCGGCTGCAGAATGATAGCGGAAGCTGCCCAGGCTCCCCTGAAAAGGCAGCAGGACGCTTGCCTGCTCGGCAACGGGGATGCGTCGCGGCGCGCCTGCCGTCAGCAGTACGATCGACTCGACTGGCCGGGAAGCGGATTGCCAGGACGCATGGTCGGCAAACCGGAGCTGTAGTGCCGGATCTCCCAGTAACACCTGTGCCATCACCAGCGACAAGGCAGCGTATACCTGCCCGTCATGAGACGCCAGCAACCAGGCGCGCCGCGTCACACCGTCCAGTTCAACCGGTGCACTGAGAAAGCCGGCACCGATGGCGGCATTCTGAAGCCTCGGCAGGTTACCGCCGTAGCCGTTCCACTGCGAAAACTGTCCGGCTTGTTCGGCCACATCCGGCCGTAGCGGCATCGGCAAGGCACCACTCCTGGCCGCTGCATCCCCATTCGACAGATGGAAACCGAGAACAACCGGGTAGCGGTGTAAAACCTTAGCCAGTCGGCCATCGTAATCGAGCTCCTGCCGCAACGCTGCAAGCGCCGCATGGAAAGCGGCATCCCGACGCAGCTGCCCGCGGCCCAGTGCATCCAGAACGGACAGCCCGGAACTCTCGTCCGCTTCCGCCAGGATCACGTCCAGACCCAGCAACAGCGCGCCGTATTGTTCGAAAATCCGCTCGATCAGCGCTGCCAGACGCGCCCGATTCCACGGCCAACGGCCCAGTTCGACCAGCGATCGCTCGTCGATATCGACGATGGCAATACGCTCGTCAATCGCTTCGCGCGCGAACAAACGCACACGTGAATCGTAAAGGAAGGCGTCGAAGCGGCGCAATGGATCGATCTCGATGTAGCGCAGGCTGTACGCAAGCAAGACGCCGAGCAGCGCGACGCCAAGCCACTGTCGCAGATCGAGAAACACCAGCCGACGTCCAAAGATCAAGGTCAACTCAATGAGAAAGTCGCGTCAGCGACTCATGAATCTCCCCCCCACTCGCAGGGGAGGGGCCGGGGGAGAGGGAAACGGTCATGACCTTCATGATCGAGGGTGCCTGAACAAGTCATGACCTTTAGCGCAGCTTCAATTCGACACGGCGATTGCGCGGTTCCGGAACATTGTCCGCGGTTACGACTGCCGGTTCGCGTTCGCCCCGACCAAAGACGGTTATCGCTTCACGCGCCAAGCCCGCGCCAACCAGCAACTCGCGGATCGCGTTGGCACGTTGCCAGGACAACTGCTCATTGGCCTCGGCATGACCCACTCGATCCGCGTGTCCGATGACGACAGCTTCACCGGCCGACAGGGCTGACACCTCGGCCAGAATGCGTGGCAGCCGTGCCTGCGATTCCGGGGTCGGCACACTCTGTCCGAATTCAAAATAAACGATATGGACGCGTGGTCGCGCCGGTTGCATGGCCAGTAACCGGCCGTAGGTCTCGCTCACCATGGCCGCGCTGGTCCTGGTCGGAGCCACCTTGCCGTCAACCACATCGACACCGGTATAAGGCTCGGAAAGCACCACCGCACCCGTTGCGCTGGTGACCAACAATGCCCCTGTACGACCATCCGGCCCCGGCAACAATACAACGTGGCTGGTGAGTCGCGTACAGGCCGCAAGGCTCAATGCGAACACCCACAGCAAACGACTCGGCTGCCTCATTCGTCCTCTGCGCGCGCTTCGACAATGAACTCGGTACCCCGGATGCCGAGAACCACGGTTGGCGTCCTGATGCGCACGTTTTCCGGTGCCTTCTTGCCGATCAGCCCGGTCACCACACTCAGCGTACCCTTGAGGAGGGTCGCCAGCATCCCCCCTTCCCGGGTCGTGCTGTTGAACTGGAACTCGTTGATCAGCAGTGTGCTGCGCGCTCCGGCAGTGAGCAAGGTATCGTCGGACAGGGTGATGCCCACCGCCCCATCGTCACCGGTGCGAATCCGGTCACCGACATACACCAGCGTGCCCACCTTGACCACCTGCACTTGGCTGGCGCGGTCGATAGTGACGTTCCCTTCGCTGCGCTTGACCTTTCCGGCAGGGACTCCGGTCTCTGCGGCCACGACCGGCGCGGCCAGGACAAAGGAAAGGACAAGGAACCCATATTTTTGCATGGTAGGCATGGCGAGTATCTCTCTGTGGTCGGGGTATGCAGCAGGCTGGTGGAGCCAGAGCGAGTGAAGTAATTGTCGCCATTTGATTCGTGCCTTGCTCCACAACCGCACACAGCTGGCCGATGGCGGCAATGTAACCTGATTTGCGGCGCAGCAGCAATTCTTCTGATTGTAGAATGGAATAGAAGAAGAAGCGAAGCATTCGCTTCCTTGAGTGTTGCTTCCCGATTCCGCATATTTTATGGTTTTCCAATCACTTCAGACCCATGTCATCATCGATGCTTCCACAGACAGAACACCCTGCAACCAACAAGATTGCCGAAAAGATCGCCACAGAGATCAACTGCCGCCCCCAGCAGGTGCTGGCCACGGCTGCCCTGCTCGACGAAGGGGCGACGGTGCCGTTCATCGCACGCTACCGCAAGGAGGTCACCGGCGGACTCGACGACATCCAGCTTCGCCTGCTGGACGAGCGCCTGGTCTACCTTCGCGAAATGGAGGAACGGCGACGCACCATCCTCGCCTCGATCGAAGAACAGGGCAAACTGACGCCGGCGCTGGCTACAGCAATCCACTCCGCCGAAACCAAGCAGCGCCTCGAAGACCTCTACCTGCCCTACAAACCGAAGCGGCGCAGCAAGGCGCAAATCGCCCGCGAGGCCGGACTCGCGCCGCTCGCCGCAGCGCTGCTGGCCGACCCGATGCGCTCACCCGAAGCCGAAGCCGTGCGCTACCTTAACGCCGAAGCCGGTTTTGCCAACGTCAGGAGCGTCCTCGATGGCGCCCGCCAGATTCTCATGGAACAGTTCTCGGAGGACGCCGGGCTGCTCGGCGCACTGCGCAACCATCTCGAGACCCATGGTTTCGTGAAGTCGACGGTCGTTGCCGGCAAAGAGAGCGAGGCGGCCAAGTATCAGGACTATGCCGCCTACATGGAAGCGATCCAGGCAATCCCCTCGCATCGCGCACTGGCGCTCTTCCGCGGCCGTAACGAGGGCATGCTGCAACTGGCTCTGGTCCTCGAAAGCGAGCTTGATCAGCGCGTGCCCAACCCCTGCGAGGAACGCATCGCACGCCACTTCGGCATCGTCGACCAGGGTCGGCCGGCCGACAAATGGCTTGCCGAGACGGTACGCTGGAGCTGGCGAATCAAGGCCTCTCCACACCTCGAACTGGAACTGATGAACGCCCTGCGCGAGCGCGCGGAGGCCGAAGCAATCCGCGTCTTTGCCGCCAACCTGCACGACCTGCTGCTCGCCGCACCGGCTGGCAAACACGCCACGCTGGGTCTCGACCCCGGCCTGCGCAGTGGCGTCAAGGTCGCCGTCGTCGATGCCACCGGCAAGTTGCTCGAAACCGCCACGATCTACCCGCACGAACCTCGCCGTGACTGGGACAGCGCACTGCACACCCTGGCCGTGCTGGCACGCAGGCATCAGGTCAGGCTGATCAGTATCGGCAACGGCACCGCTTCGCGGGAAACCGACCGCCTGGCGGCCGATCTGATCCGCCAGCATCCGGAGCTGCACCTCGTCAAGGTCGTCGTTTCCGAGGCCGGCGCCTCGGTCTATTCGGCCTCGGAATACGCCTCCCGGGAATTCCCGGAACTTGACGTCAGCCTACGCGGTGCGGTGTCGATCGCCCGCCGCCTGCAGGATCCGCTCGCCGAACTGGTCAAGATCGATCCGAAATCGATCGGTGTCGGACAATACCAGCATGATGTCAGCCAGACCAGGTTGGCAAGAGCGCTCAATGCGGTCGTCGAGGACTGCGTGAACGCGGTCGGTGTCGACGTCAACACCGCCTCGGCGTCGCTGTTGACGCGCGTCTCCGGACTCAGCCCGACGCTGGCCGCGAACATCGTCGCCCACCGCGACCAACATGGTGCCTTTCCCAATCGGCAGGCGCTCAGGGCAGTACCCCGCCTCGGCGACAAGACCTTCGAGCTGGCGGCCGGCTTCCTGCGCATCAACGAAAGCGACAACCCGCTCGACCGCTCGGCGGTGCATCCGGAAGCCTACCCGCTCGTCGAGCGTATCCTCGCCAAGGTCAGGAAGGGAATTGGCGAAGTCATCGGCGACTCGCAACTGCTCAGGGCACTGTTGCCGGAGCAATTCATCGACCAAAAGTTCGGCCTGCCGACGGTCCGTGACATCCTCAGGGAACTCGAAAAACCCGGTCGAGACCCGCGTCCAGAGTTCCGCACCGCCAACTTCCGTGAAGGCGTCGAGTCCGTCAAGGATTTGCAGGTGGGAATGATTCTCGAAGGAGTGGTGACCAATGTCGCCAACTTCGGCGCCTTTGTCGACATCGGTGTCCATCAGGACGGACTGGTACATGTCTCGGCGATCGCCGACCGCTTCGTCAAGGACCCGCGCAGCGTGGTCAAGGCCGGCGACGTGGTCAAGGTCAAGGTTCTCGAGGTCGACCTGCCGCGCCAGCGGATCGCCCTGAGCATGCGACTTGCCGACGACTTGCCGAACGCTCCGAAAATGGCCAGGATACCCGTTTCGGCAAGAGCCCAGGAACGGCAGCGTAGCCAGCCGGAACCCACCGGTGCCATGGCCAGCGCCTTCGCCCGCCTCAAGCGCTGAGAGCTTGTGAAGAAATCACGACCAACGTCTGGGTAGCTGCAAAGCATGTCGAGTTCACGCTCGCGCAGATCAGCGCCAGGCGCGGCGGCAAGCGCACACTCGAGCGCGGCCTTTGCGGATCGTTCACCGAACTGTTTGCCGCCGCACGTGCGCTGGTCGTCTGCCCGACCTCGCTCACACAGCATATGGAAACAGTCGAGCGGATCTCCGGCGCAGTGACCAGCGAGAGCATCGTCGAAGAGTCGGACCCATTGCAGCGCGAAGCCACGACAGCTGCCGGGAGCAAAGCCGACCACCGCGAGACAGAATACCTCGCCCCAGGCCCGCCGACGCGACGGCAGGACTCCCCGCCAACGAACGCAGCCCGGCCAGCGAGCCAGCGCCACCAGCCACCGCGACCGCATACCAGGCGCCGCAGACCTCTGGACGCCGCTCGGAACCTTGCCTGCATCCGCTGCATGACTTCGTGCGTAAGGTTGTTGACGCAGATGCAAAAGACGCATCTGCCACATACTCCACCACTGGAGACTTGCCATGCGATACACATTGACCTCGAAAGCCCTGCCGATTCTGCTTGCCAGCATCCTCGCCAGTGCAGCGCATGGCGCCACGACGACAGTCCTGCAAGCCGATGAAGCGAAGAGCGAGGATGTCTTCGTCTACGAATTTGCGATTCCCGGCTTTTTCGGCATTCCGACGGCGGCGCGTGTGACGAACCTGGACAGCCAGACGCTGAATGAGCTGATTCCACCCCCTGTACCTTTCGGCAATTTCCTGGGGAGCAGCAACACCGTTCCCCTGATCGGCGCGCTGGGTGAGACGCGTGCCCACGATACCAGGTCGCTGTTGCGCTTCGATCTCGGCACACTGGGATTCTCCGCCGGGCAAATCCTGAACGCCAGGCTCAACCTCTTTGCCCTGCCGGGACTGGCACCGTTCGACAATCCGACAACGGGCAAACCAATCACCACCGAGTTGCACCGCGTCACCCAGGCCTGGGGGGAGACGACGGTGACCTGGGAAACACAGCCGACGGTCGCCGTAACATTCAGCTCAACGGTGCAGGAAGGCGTGAACCAGTGGGTATCTTTTGATGTCACCGGGCTGGTCCAGGACTGGTTGTCCGACCCGACCACCAACTTCGGAGTCGAACTGCTGCAGCCCGACATCGTGATCGCCGACTCGGGCAGGCCGATCGCTTCGCTGTACGCGTCTTCCGCCTCGGCCAACGCGGCGACCCGCCCATTCCTTGAAATCTCGGCCATACCCGAGCCATCGACATTTGCGCTGCTGGCGGGTAGTCTCGGCGTCGTCGGTTGGACCTCTCGACTGCGGCGAGGCGTTCGAGTTCGTATCGGCGACACCTGTGCCGGGCTGCTGTCGTAGCGAGCGGTATGCGCAACAGACAGGCTAGCACCTGCTGTCCGCCGCAAAAAAAGATGTCGCTACCACCACCCTTCATCGGCACCCCGGCGTGACCGGCCAACCCGCTGCCTGCAAGGACATCTCGGATGCCGTCAGCCGGCAGCCCTCCGAAGTTCTCGCCAAGGCGTTTGTCATGACAGTCCTGATCGGGCAGAATTCGTCCGATGCGGATACCGAAGCCCCTGAAATGAACGAAACCGACGATTTCGATGCCCCAACGAGCCCCGCGACCGACCAGACCAAACTGGCAGAAGGGCTGACATCGACACCGTGCATACCGGCTGACGAGGCACGCCTACAAGCCTGCATTGCCCGTATCGTTCATCAGGATGAGCAGGCGCTGGCCGAGTTGTACGAAGCACTGGCCGGCCGCGTCTATGGCTTGGCATTACGCATCACCCGCCAGGTGCAAACTGCCGAGGAGGTCACCGAGGACGCTTTCTGGCAAGTCTGGCGGCAGGCACCGCGTTTCGACTCTGCCCGTGGCAGTGTTCTGGCCTGGGTTCTGACCATTGCCCGCAGCCGTGCGCTCGACGCCCTGCGCCGCCGAGACCCGGCCGAAACACTTGACGAGGAGCAACATGCTGACCAGCGGGGAGCGGAAAACGATCCCCAGGATCTGCTGCTGGCCGTACAGCGGCAGCACCGCCTGCATGCCGCGCTGCAGGATCTTGATCCTCTGCCCCGGCAACTACTCGCACTGGCTTTTTTCCGGGACCTTTCGCACGAAGAGATTGCTTGCCAGATGTGTCTTCCTCTGGGTACGGTCAAATCCCATATCCGCCGCGCTCTTCTGCGCCTGCGCCGGTTGCTCGGCGCCGACGATCCCCGCACGCCAATGGTGACGCCATGAATCCCGAACAATTCTCCAATACCCCTGAGGACGACGGCGACAGCCGCACATTGACGCCTCTGATCTGCGAGGGACTGCTGCCGATCGAACTGCCTGCGCGCCAGCGTACCGACCTGCGCGACCGCTTGTTGCGCCGGGTCGGTGACAGCGTTCGTCGGCATTCCGGGCTGCTCACGGTTCGCACTGGCGACGGGATCTGGCGTACGGTGAAGGCCGGCGTCCGCACCAAGACCCTCTGGAAGGGTCCACAAGGCGCTTCGCTGCTGATCGAGCTGGCCCCTGGAGCCATGTTGCCGGTACATCGCCATTACCACCTCGAGGAAGGGATCGTCTTGCGCGGTGGTTTGCAACTCGGCGCACTGAACCTGGACCCGGGCGACTACCATGTTTCACCACCGGGCAGCCGGCATGCGCGCATTACGTCCCGTACAGGCGCTCTGGCCTATCTGCGCGGCACCTCGCTCGGACATACCAGCAGCCTATTCGGCGAGTTGCTCGGAGGCCTGATCCCGGGCAACGGGCCGGCCAGCCATACCGTGTTTGCTGGCGAAGGCGATTGGCACAGGATTGCCAGGGGTGTCGAGCAGAAGATTCTCTGGCGCGACGGCGACGTCATCTCGCGCTTCTTCCGCCTGGCGGCA
Organism: Candidatus Accumulibacter cognatus; assembly: GCF_000584975.1. NCBI lineage: Bacteria > Pseudomonadati > Pseudomonadota > Betaproteobacteria > Candidatus Accumulibacter > Candidatus Accumulibacter cognatus. The sequence goes on from NZ_JDST02000001.1 coordinate 25,047, forward strand.
GGAGCCTACCTGCCGGCGCATGCGCACCATTGCGAGGAAGAATGCATCATGCTGAGTGGCGACGCTTTCTTCGGCGATGTGCTGGTTCAGGCCGGCGACTTCCACCTCGCACCCGCTGGCAGCGAACACGGCGAGGTGCGCAGCGACCACGGCGCGCTGGCTTTCATCCGCGGCCGTGAGGTGCAGCCGTGCTCACCAGGACGGTGAGCCCGCGTTTTGTGATGATCAGCCGCTGGCGCCTGCAAACGACACGGGAACGCCTCTGGGAGCTGCTGATCAACCCGGTCAACTGGCCCGACTGGTGGCCATACCTGGCCAGCGTCAGCCATCTCGCGAACGGCGACCGCGATGGGATCGGTTCACAGCATGCTTTCCTCTGGCGAAGCGGCCTGGGATACCTGCTGCGAATCGTGATGACCACCCGGCGGGTGGAACGCTTGCGAGAACTCGAAGCTGCGGCTAGCGGAGACCTGCGCGGCATCGGGCTGTGGCTCATCGAGGAGGCCTCGGCCGATGCAGTATCTCTCACCTATCGATGGGACGTTGAACTGAGCAAACCCTGGATGCGTCTGTGGGTCCCCCTGTTGCGGCCGATCTTCGCCTGGCGGCACTTCGCGGTGATGGCCTGCGGCGCCCGCGGTATGGCCCGCCAGCTTGGCTGCCGACTGTCAGAGATCGAGGAGTGGTCGGTGATCTCGCCCGTCGACGAGGGCGTACCCGTCAGTTGAACGGGGGGTGGGGGAATTTCACTGGATGGCACCGACGAAGGCGGCGATGGTCGCCTGTGCCTCCTGCAGATGGAGCAGGCAGTCGTTCCACTGCATCTGTCCCAGGTCGAGTTCGTCGAGCAGGGCGGTCAGCTCGGCTTCATCCCCGGCAGATGCGTGACTGCCGAGCGCCGTATGCGCCGCCTGGTCGGCAAGACCGATCAGCGAGCAGAACACGCGTTCATCGCCGGCTGCCGCGGGGTCATGATGGTGAGCGATGGCGGCAATGTACTTCGCCGGCAGATCCCAGCGCTCGGCGACCATTTCGCCCACCTCGGGATGGGTGAACTCGAACAGCGTGCGCTCGGCTTCGAGACTGCTCATGGCCGAACCGCGTCCGAGTTCGAGCACCTGCCGATAAACGGATTCCGCCTGCACGGCGAAGATCAGCTTGCCGATGTCGTGCAGAAGACCGGCCATGAACGCCTCGTCGGCTACGCACCGCACCCGCGATGCGAGAAAACGTGCTGCGGTGGCCGTGGCGATCGAGTGTTTCCAGAAATCGACCAGGTTCAGTTGCTTGGTGCGGAAGGCATCGAAAGCACCAACCGAGATCAGCATCCCCTGCACATTGATGAAGCCGAGCAGACGCACAGCATCGGCGATGGTGGCCACACGGCGTGAGAACCCGAAGAATGCCGAGTTGGCAACCCGCAGGATCTTGGCCGAAATCGCCGGGTCATTCACCATCACCCGTTCAACTGCCCGAGCATCGATATTGGGATTCTGCATGACCTTGAGCGTTTGCAGGACGATTGTCGGCAAGGTCGGCACCTCGTAGACGTCGATCGGCCGCAAGCGCGCCAGCGGCTTCCCGGTCAGCTTGTTCGCATTCGGGGCAACGCCGGTCTCCAACAGGCTCGCCGACAGACCCGGATGGACCAGCTGGAAGACATGCATCGGGTGCGGCAGGTCACGCAGTCGCAGCATGCCCGTATCGTGCAGGCTGCTGCTGGCGGGCAAGGAATCGCGCACCAGCGTTTCGGTCTTCGAAGTCAGCAGGGTCTGCCCGCCGTGCGTCACCGCCAACAGGCGCGCCACACGGTTCACCGTCGTACCGAAGTAATCGCCATGACTCAGGTACGCCGGGCCGGTATGTAGCGCAACGCGTACCCTAAGCGCCGCACGTGTCGGCCACTTCTCGGCAGCGACGCTGGTCTGGATCTGGCAGGCCGCCCTGAGCGCTTCGGCCGCATCGTCGAAAGTGACACAGAAGGCATCGCCAACGGTCTTGAAGACGTAACCGCCGTGGCCTTCGATGGCCGACGAGAGCAGAATATTATGGCGCTGCAGGGCCACGCGCATGGCCACCGACTCGCGCTCCCACAGGCTCGTCGAGCCCTCGATGTCGGTAAACAGGAAGGTCACGGTAATCAGCGACGCATCGCCCAGGGTCATTTCTTCGAGTACCATTTGCAGCCTCGCTCCTTGGTCGGCGGGGAATCGATATGGACAAAACTCAGCGTCGGCGCGAGCCGCCGCCGAGGATCGAACCGAGAACGCCGCGAATGATCTCGCGACCCACCTGTGAGCCGATGGCACGCGCGGCGCTCTTGGCCGCCGTCTCGATCACCGAATCGCCGCCGCGTCCCCGGCCGCTGCCCGAACCACCGCCGAACAGGTCGCTCAGCCCTCCCAGCCAGCCGCCACCCGGCGCCGCTGGTGCCGCCTCGCCGGCAGGCGCGCCACCGTTCGGCTGCGTGGCGACAGCGCTTCCTTTGAGCTTCTCGTAAGCCGACTCGCGATCGATGACCTGCTCGTAATGCCCGTAAATCGCCGAACTCCTGATCACTGCCTGCCGCTCCTCGGGGGTCTGCGGACCGATTCGCGACGCCGGCGGCAGAATCAAGGCACGCTCGACGACGCTCGGCCGGCCGTGGCCGTCAAGGAATGAAACCAGCGCCTCGCCGACGCCGAGTTCGCTGATCGCCGTTTCGGCGTCGAACTTCGGATTCGCCCGCAAGGTTTGCGCGGCCGCCTTCACGGCTTTCTGGTCTCGCGGCGTGAACGCGCGCAGCGCGTGCTGAACCCGGTTGCCGAGCTGACCGAGAACGGTATCGGGAATGTCGAGCGGATTCTGCGTGACGAAGTAGATGCCGACACCCTTCGAACGGATCAGACGCACCACCTGCTCGATCTTTTCCAGCAATGCTGCGGGCGCTTCATTGAACAGCAGATGCGCTTCGTCGAAAAAGAAGACCAGCCTGGGTTTGTCGAGGTCGCCGACTTCCGGCAATTGCTCGAACAGTTCGGAAAGCAGCCAGAGCAGAAAAGTCGAATAGAGACGCGGCGAAGCCATCAGCTTGTCAGCAGCCAGAATGTTGACCACTCCCCGGCCATCGTCGGTCTGCATCAGGTCGGCAATGTCGAGCATCGGCTCGCCGAAGAAGATCTCACCCCCCTGCTCACCGAGGTTCAGCAAGCCGCGCTGGATGGCACCGATCGAAGCGGCCGAGACGTTGCCGTACTCGGTGGTAAAGCTCTTGGCGTTCTCACCGACATACTGGATCATCGCCCGCAGATCCTTGAGATCGAGCAGCAACAGACCGTTGTCGTCAGCGATACGAAACACCAGTTGCAGCACCCCAGCCTGCGTGTCGTTGAGATTCAGCAGCCGCGACAGCAGCACCGGCCCCATGTCCGAGATCGTTGCGCGCACCGGATGTCCCTGCGCGCCGAATACATCCCAGAAGGCGACCGGGCATTTCGCCGGCGCGTAGTCGGACACGCCGAGTGCGTCCAGGCGCGCCTGCAACTTTGGCGTCAGGCTACCGGGAGCGGCCAGGCCAGAGAGATCGCCCTTGACGTCAGCCATGAACACCGGCACGCCAATCGCTGAAAAACGTTCGGCGAGCAACTGCAGCGTGATCGTCTTGCCGGTACCGGTGGCGCCGGTGATCAGACCGTGCCGGTTGGCCAGGGCCGGCAGCAGGGCCAGATCGGTATCTTCGTGTCTGGCAATGAGCAAAGGGGTAACCATGATCGACTCCGAAAAGCGGTGGCAGGAAGGGATGACCGGAAGTGCTAGAATGCGGGGTTTGATTATCAACCATTTGCGGTCGGGTTTGTTGCACCGGGCAGCAGCCAAACCCGATCGGCAATCATCAGGGGTCAGCATGGCAGGACACTCCAAATGGGCCAACATCCAGCACCGCAAGGGACGCCAGGATGAGAAGCGCAGCGCATCGTTTTCCAAGATCGCCAGGGAAATCACCGTCTCCGCCAAGAGAGGCGGCGGCGACCCGTCGTTCAATCCGCGCCTGCGCCTGGCCATCGACAAGGGCAAAGGCGTCAACATGCCCAAGGACAAGATCGACAACGCGATCAAGAAGGGAACCGGCGAGATTGAAGGCGTCGAGTACATCGAAATCCGTTATGAAGGCTACGGCATCGGCGGCGCTGCGGTGATCGTCGACTGCCTGACCGACAACAAGACGCGCACCGTTGCCGACGTGCGCCACGCTTTCAACAAGTATGGCGGCAATCTCGGCACCGACGGTTGTGTCGCCTTCCAGTTCAGACACTGCGGGCAGTTGCTGTTTGCCCCCAGTACCGACGAAGCCGCGCTGATGGACGCGGCGATCGAGGCCGGCGCCGACGACGTCCTCTCCAACGACGATGGCTCGGTCGAAGTGCTCACCGCGCCGAACGATTACATGGCGGTCAAGGAAGCGCTCGAAGCCGCCGGTTTCAAGTCCGAATACGGAGGCGTGACGATGAAAGCCGAGAACGAGACGCCGCTTGGCGGCGACGAGTCGCTGCGCATGCAGAAGCTGATCGACGCCCTCGAAAGCCTCGATGACGTCCAGGATGTCTATACCAGTGTGGTGCTCGACGATTGAGCAGGCACGGCTTGCCTGAAATGGTATAGTCGCTCCGCCCCTGCGACGCCGACGGTTCAGCATGGGGCGCCGGCGGATTGTTCTCTTGCCGATTCAATCCGCGCTCCATCAGGGCGATCCCTCTCTGCTGCCTGCGCCTATGCAGCGCCAAAGTGGGCGACAGCCAGTGTGGCGAGATCGACCTGAATTCTGATCGTTCATTCTTGTTTCGGGAGCTTGGCCATGGAAAAAATCACTGCATCCGACATTCTGGAGCTGTCATCCTCCGCGGTTCCTTCGATCGTGCAAGGAATCGTGGACCATCAGCAGCTCATGGCAAGTGGAGGAATCGAGACTCCGCTCCGGATTTGTCATTTCATGGCCCAGCTCGCGCACGAGAGTGCGCACTTCAGAACGACCCGCGAGTTTGCCTCCGGCAACGCCTACGAGGGCAGGAAGGATCTGGGGAATGTGCAACCGGGAGATGGTCAACGATATCGGGGACGGGGCCTGATCCAGACCACCGGACGGGCGAACTATCGGGAAGCCCGTGACGACATCCGCAAGATCGTTCCCGAAGCGCCGGATTTCGAGCAACAGCCGATGGCTCTGGAACAATTTCCGTGGGCCTTGTTGTCGGCGGTTTCGTATTGGCGACGCCGGAATATCAACCGATTTGCCGACCGCGACGACATTCGCGCCGTCACGCGCGCGGTGAATGGCGGCTTCAATGGCTTCGAGGACCGCGAACGCTACTTGAGGAAAGCCAAGGCGATCTGGCTGGCGGAGAGTACGCCCACCGCCAGGAATCCGACACTCCGCCCGGGAGACTGCAACGATGCCGTCGTGGATCTTCAGAATGAACTGGTCGAGGCCGGGTATCGTCTCTGGGTGGACGGACATTATGGGGACCACACCAAGGAGGCCGTGCTTGATTTCCAGGCGCGGCACCATCTCACCGCGGACGGCGTGGTGGGTGCGCGAACCTGGGCCGCATTGAGAGCCTCTAGCGACTGAAATCCCATCATGCCACCCACTAGCAATCGACAGACCGCCCGTAAAATGCATTCGGGAACCTGGCCGAATGCCCGGCCTGCATGGGATTTCCGCGGTCTCCTGTGCCGCCAGGGCGGATCGTTCCCGGATGGCTTGGCCATGGGAGGCGGTTGACGGTGATCCCGGCAAGACTTTCCGGAGCAAAGCCGCGTTCGCTGGTGGTACACAGCATTCTTGCCGCCATCCTCTGCCAGGCATATGTCGCAGAAGCGCGGCCGGCTCGCTGCTCGACGAGCGACGAGGGCAATTTCAAGTGCGAGTTCCGTGCCACGGCGCGGGACGGCAGTTTTCAGATCTCGGCCCACGGGAAGCCGACTTACATCTTGAATATGGCGGAACCGGGACTCGCTTACGGTTTCCTCAATCTTGGCAAAGGCAATATTCCCTTGCCTGGCCGCTTCATTCGCAGCCCAACCGAAAAGGCGTGCTGGGAGAACGACGTGACATCGGCCCGGATTTGCGCGTGGTGAGCAGACCACCGTATGCCGTACGCGCGACGACACTTCCGCTCCGGTCCTGCGCCGCCCGCATCCGACACGGCAGGCCGGGGCCGCTTTCGTACAGCGACCCCCCGAAAGACCGGCGATGATACCGCCGGACAGGACGACCGGTGCGAGTGCCGGCGCACCAGCGCCTCGACTCGCCGAGACCTTACCGTGGAGGAAGAAGAGTATCCTTCGATTGCCGACAAGAAACCACTCCGACCAATGGACAGTTTCGATTCAAACAACGTCTAAAATTTAAAGGAAATAGCATGCGAAATTACGCCATCGATAGCGCCGAAGCCATTTCACGGCTCATAGCTGTTGCTCTACTCGCCGATGGTGCGCTTGACCACTGCGAACTGATGTCACTCGAAAAGCACGCGCTCTTCGAAAAGCTGCACATTGACCCCGAGACCCTCGATCGAGTAATCCATGAATTCTGCAATGACATGCTGCAGGTCGCGCGCCCTCCAAATGTCGGGCAGATCGAGCTTGATCGCGAACTGATCGATCACCTACTCGACGATATCCGCTCGCCCGAACTTCAGCAGCAGGTACTGAGCGCCGTACTCGACATCGTCAACGCCGACGGTTGCCTCAACCCCGGCGAAGCTCTTCTGATCTCGCTGGCGATGAGCCACTGGGGATTGGAACTGCAGAGGGTGACGCGAATCGAGGTACGAAAGGCACATCCCGTGCCGCTAGTCATCCCACAACAGTTTGGGTGAGCTTGCATGTCTTCGCCGGCCATTGGGAGTCCTGACCGTTCGGCAACTGAGGAGGCGGCACACTTCCCCGACATCCCGACATCTTCGCGGCCAGGAAGCAAAGGCTTTCTACAGACTGTATCCATCGGTCAAGGAGCGGAGGAGTAGTCTCTTCGAAGCGGTAGCCGACGCCCCAGACGGTGACTCAACATGCTGAAGCCAGCCGCCCACCTCCTCCTCGCACTTGTCCTCGCCGCTTGCGGCGAGGCCCCCGCACCCAAGGCCGCGGCGCTGGCCGGCAAGCCGGCGCTGACGGTGACTGCCGTCGCCCCGCAGAACGAAGACTGGCCGCGCACGCTGGCCGCCAACGGCAACGTCGTCGCCTGGCAGGAAGCGGTGATCGGTGCCGAGATCGCCAACTACCGCATCACCGCCGTCGACACCGACGTTGGCGATATCGTCAGGAAAGGCCAGGTGCTCGCCCGCATTGCCGACGATACGGTGGCCAGCGAAGCGGCCGAGGCGCGCGCCGCCGTCGCCGAACTGGAGGCGAGCGCTGCCGAGGCCAGGGCCAACGCCGTGCGTGCGCAGGAACTGCGCGAGAAGGGCTTCTACAGCGCCCAGTTGCATACCCAGTACCAGACCGCCGAGCACACCGCCAGTTCGCGCCTTGCCGCTGCCCGCGCCCGCCAGCAGGCAGCCGAGCTGAAGCTGGGCAAGACACGCGTGCTGGCCCCTGACGACGGCGTGATCTCGGCACGCGACGCGACGGTCGGCTCACTGACCCAAACCGGGCAGGAACTGTTCCGCCTGATCCGCGGCGGGCGCCTGGAATGGCGCGCCGAGGTGCCGGCCGCCGACCTTGCCCGCGTGGCGCCGGGCGGGGCGGCGACGCTGACCGGGCCGGATGGCACGGCAGTGCGTGGCAGCGTGCGTCGCGTCGCACCGAGCGTGGACCCGCAGACGCGCAACGGACTGGTCTTTGTCGATATTCCGGCGTCCGCCGCGGCCGTGCGCGCCGGCATGTTCGCGCGCGGCGAATTCGAGCTCGGCCGCGCCCTGGCCCTGACCCTGCCGCAGTCTGCGGTCGTCCTGCGTGACGGCTTCGCCTATGTCTTCCGCCTCGAGGGCGATGGCGAACAGGCGCGCGTCGCCCAGACCAAGGTCGCGACCGGGCGACGCGTCGGCGAGCGCATCGAGATCGTTTCCGGCCTCGACCCGCAGGCGCGCGTGGTGGCGACCGGTGGCGGCTTCCTCGCCGACGGCGACCCGGTACGCGTCGTGGCGGCTGCCGCGAAATGAACGTTTCGGCCTGGTCGATCCGTAACCCGATTCCGGCGATCCTCCTCTTCGTCCTGCTCACGCTGGCCGGCATCCTCGCCTTCCGGGCGATGAAGATCCAGCAGTTCATGGACATCGACCTGCCGACGGTGACCGTCACCGCGACGCTGCCTGGCGCCGCACCGGCGCAGATGGAGACCGAGGTCGCACGCAAGATCGAGAACTCGGTCGCCACCGTGCAGGGCATCAAGCACATCTATACCAAAGTCCAGGACGGCATGGCGACGGTGACCGTCGAGTTCCGCCTCGAAAAACCGGTTCAGGAAGCGGTCGACGACGTGCGCGATGCGGTCTCGCGCATCCGCTCCGACCTGCCTGGCGACCTGCGCGACCCGGTGATCGGACGCATCAGCGTCGCCGGAGCGCCGATCCTGACCTATACGGTGGCCTCGCAGCGCATGGACGACGAGGCGCTCTCCTGGTTCGTGGACAACACCGTCGCCAAGGCCATGCTCGCCGTGCGCGGGGTCGGCGCGATTGCCCGCGTCGGTGGAGTGACGCGCGAAGTCCGCGTCGAGCTCGACCCGGCCCGCCTGCTGGCGCTCGACGCCACCGCCGCCGACCTCTCGCGCCAGTTGCGCCGCGTTCAGCAGGAAGCCTCGGGCGGGCGCGCCGACATCGGCGGCATCGAGCAGTCGGTGCGCACCATCGCCACCGTGCAATCGGCCGAGGAACTGGCGGCGCTGGATATCGTACTTTCCGACGGACGCCGCATCCGCCTCGACCAGGTGGCGACGGTGTCCGATACGGTCGGCGAGCCGCGCTCGGCGGCGCTGCTCGACGGCCGGCCGGTGGTCGGCTTCGAGATCACGCGCAGCCGCGGCGCCGGCGAGGTCGAGGTAGCGGAGGGAGTGCGCAGGGCACTTCAAAAGCTGAACGCCGAGCACCCGGACATCACGATGACCGAGGCCTTCAACTTCGTCGACCCGGTGATCGAAAACTACGAGGGGTCGATGATGCTGCTGATCGAGGGCGCCATTCTCGCCGTCATCGTCGTCTGGCTCTTCCTGCGCGACTGGCGGGCGACCTTCGTTTCGGCCACGGCGCTGCCGCTGTCGGCGATCCCCACCTTCGCGGTGATGTACCTGATGGGATTCACCTTCAACGTGGTGACGGCGTTGTCGCTGTCGCTGGTGGTCGGCATCCTGGTCGATGACGCGATCGTCGAGATCGAGAACATCATGCGCCACCTGCGCATGGGCAAGACGCCGTTCCAGGCCGCGATGGAGGCCGCCGACGAGATCGGCCTCGCGGTCATCGCCACCACCTTCACGCTGATCGCCGTCTTCCTGCCGACCGCCTTCATGAGCGGCGTGGCCGGCAAATTCTTCGTCCAGTTCGGGTGGACCGCGGCCATCGCGGTGTTCTTCTCGCTGGTCGTCGCCCGCCTGCTGACGCCGATGATGGCCGCCTACCTGCTCGAGCCGGTCGCCGACAAGCCACTACCCGCCTGGCTGGTGCGCTACGAGGGCTGGGCGGCCTGGTGCCTCAGGCATCGGCTGGCGACGCTGTCCGCCGCGGCCGTCTTCTTCTTCGGTTCCTTCGCGCTGGTGCCGCTGCTGCCGACCGGCTTCCTGCCCGCCGACGACCTCTCGCAGACGCAGGTGCACGTGACCCTGCCGCCCGGCGCGACACTCGCCGAGACGGTTGCCGCGGCCGAGCAGGCGCGCGCCATCGTCAGCGCCAACCCGCACGTAAAGATGGTCTACACGGCCGTCGGCGGCGGCGCCTCGGGCAGCGACCCCTTCATGCCGCGCGGCGCCGCCGAGGTGCGCAAGGCGACGCTGACCTTGAACCTGACTCCGCGCGGCGAGCGCTCGGGCACCACCAAGCAGGATGTCGAGCGCCAGCTGCGCGAGGCGCTCGCCGTCATCCCCGGTGCCCAGATCAAGGTCGGCTTCGGCGGCTCGAGCGGCGAGAAGTACATCCTCGTGCTGGCCAGCGAGAACGGGCCCGTGCTCACCGAGCACGCCCGCCTCGTCGAGCGCGAGCTGCGCACCCTGCCCGGCATCGGCGCGGTGACGACGACGGCCAGCCTGGTCCGCCCCGAGCTGGTCATCCGCCCCGACTTCGCGCGCATGGCCGATCTCGGCGTCACCTCTGAGGCCATCGCCGACACGCTGCGCATCGCCACCGCCGGCGACTACGACCAGGACCTGGCCAAGCTCAACCTCGCC
>NZ_JDST02000002.1:0-25077 GCF_000584975.1 Candidatus Accumulibacter cognatus
AGTCCGACAGGCTGCTAGGCGCGGCATCGAGCAGCCGCGTCAGCCGCTGGATGGACAAACGGCATTCCAATTCCGGAGGGTGTTTGGGATTGCTTTGCTTCAACCCGGGTTGGCCGTCAGCCGCCGCAGACCGGTAACGAAGCGCGCCAGCGTCGGCGACAGCGCGCCGCGAGGCAGCATGACCTCGATCAGCCGGAATTTGCCTCGTGTCGCGTGTGCTTCGGCGAGTGCGTGCTTCAGTTCGCGCCGCGTGCTGACCCGAACGCCTTCGCCACCCATGGCCGGAGCCATCTCGGCGAAGTGCCAGTCGTCGAGGTCGTTGAAGCCCGATTGTGGCTGGAAGGTCCGAAGCATCTCCCACGACTGGTTGTTGAAGACGATCACGATCGGGTCGAAGCCGAAGCGCCGGCAGTTGCCGAGTTCCCAGCCGGTCATCTGGAAGGCGCCGTCGCCGACCAGGATCAGTGTGCGCTCGCCGGATGCCGCCTGCAGTCCGATGCCGGCTGGTACGCCGAAGCCCATGGTCGCGTAATAGCCGGGGGCAACGAGTTCGGTGTTGGCCATGTCCATCGCCGTGAACAGGCAGTCGCCGATGTCCGAGGCGATCGGCATGCGGCCCTTGTCGCGCATCAGGTCGTTGACCGCAGTGGCGATGTCGAGTGGCATCAATGGCGCATCGTCGTCGGGAAGGTCGAAGGGGTAGTCCTGCTTCTTGACGTCGAAGTGCCGGTCGGAGGGCACGGTCCGTGCCAGCAGGGCGTCGACGAGTGACTCGAGACCGATCGCATCGTAGGTGTGGTAGCCCATCGTGACACGGCGATCGAGCGCCTGGATGGTCTTGCGAAGGTCGATTTTCTTGTCGGATACGCCGAAATTGGTGTCGGAAATGATGACTCCGAGCAGAAACAGTCCGTCGGAAGACTCGACGGCCGTGGTGACGTCTGGCGCTCCGGCAATGCCAAGGTAGGTGCCCATCAGTGGCGCATTGGCCGCCGCCAGCAGGCCGCGCCCCATGAAACTGGTGACTACCGGCAGGGCAAGTCGGCGGGCGAGTTCGGCGGCCTTGGCCTCAAGGCCGAAACGCCGGACCTCGACGCCGACCATCAGGACCGGCGCCGTGGCCGCAGCCAAGCGGCCGAGGATCTCGTCCACACAGGCGGCAAGCGCATCGGGGTCGGGTCCGGCGGGTTCTGTCGTGGGTGTCGTGGCGCAGGGTGTGCTCACCATGTCACGCGGCAGTTCGATGTAGACGGGTCGCGAATGCCGGCGGCAATTCGCCAGCACGCGCGCGATGTCGGCCGGTGCGCGGGCAGCGTCGTCGAGACGTACCTGGTCGCAGGTGATCTCGCGGTAGATCTGGAACTGCGAGTCGAGTGTCTTCGCCTGATGATGGAGCAGCAGCCCCGAGCGCGCATCGTTCTTGCCGGGGCCGCCGGACAGGATGACCAGCGGCGACTTTTCGGCAAAGGCCGATGCGACGGCATTGACCATGTTGAGCGCGCCCGCGCCATAGGTGACCGCGGCGACGCCGAGCGTGCCATGGTAGCGAGCCGACGCATCGGCCGCGAAACCGACGCCAGGTTCGTGCGAGAGCGTGTAGAGCGGCAGGATACCGCTTTCCTCGATGATGCGGAAATAGGGCAGGGCAAAATCGCCAGGAATGCCGAAGATTTCATGGGCGCCATGCGCCTTCAGGGCATGCAGCAGGGATTCGGTGATGTTCATGCGGACTCCTCGCAAAAGACCTGCAATTATCGGGCGTGGAACGCTCATCATGGCGTTCTGCAGGATAGATTTGTTCTATCTAACCAGGCTTCTGAACCCCAGTTCGATGGACCTGCCGGATTCCGGCTTGCCCCCCAGAATGACTGAAAACCAATGGTCTTACGGGTGGAACAAATTTACCCTCTGGCTTTCTGCCAATACTGTATCGAGAAACGGCCGTTCATGGATAGAATCCCCGTTCCACCTTTCGGGAGGCTGTTCATGAATACCCTGCGCGTCTATGCAATCGACGGCATCGTACCCGTGGTCGACCCGAGGGCCTTCGTCCATCCGACCGCCGTCCTGATCGGCGATGTCATCGTCGGCCCCGGCTGCTATGTCGGCCCCTGCGCCAGCTTGCGCGGCGATTTCGGGCGGTTGATCCTCGAACGCGGCGCCAATCTCCAGGACAGCTGTGTCATGCATGGCTTTCCGGGTACCGACACCGTCGTTGGCGAAGACGGCCACATCGGCCACGGTGCCGTGCTGCACGGTTGCCGTGTCGAAAGGAATGCGCTGGTCGGCATGAATGCAGTGATCATGGACAACGCCATCATCGGCGAGTCCGCGATGGTTGCCGCCTGCGCCTTCGTCAAGGCCGGTGTCGAGATCCCGCCGCGCAGCCTCGCCGCCGGTATTCCGGCCAGGGTCATTCGCCTCCTCTCCGATGAGGAGATGGCATGGAAGGTCGAAGGTACCCACACCTACCAGGACCTTGCCCTTCGTTGCCTGAGCACGATGGTCGAATGCGAACCGCTTTGCGAAGCCGAACCTGACCGCCCGCGCATCCACATGCCGGACGTGATCCCGCTGGTCGAACTGAAGAAGCGCTGATTTCGTGATTCGTGAGCACGAACGCACCGGCCCAGGCCGTGTTCGCCACAGGCATGCCGCCGGATTGCTACGCGAAGCGTGCCGACAGACCGCCATCGACGACGAGTTCGGTGGCGGTGATGTACTTGGCTTCGTCGGATGCCAGGAACAGCGTCGCATGGGCGGTATCCCAGGCGTCGCCCATGTGACCTAGCGGGCACTGGGCGTCGCGCGTGCGGATCAGGTTGGCGATGTCGCCTTCCTCGCCATAGACGCGGGTGAGTGCGGCATGCACCAGCGGCGTATTCATCAGTCCGGGCAGGACGCAATTGGCACGGATGCCATCGGGCGCGTGCCGGATGGCCATGGTGCGCGTCATCGCCACCATCGCCCCCTTGCTGGCGGCGTAGAAGCCGTAGTTGACTCCGGCCCAGCCAAGCACGGCCACTGAGGCATTGTTGACGATCACCCCGGCGTGCTGGCGGATCATCACCGGCAGCACGTGGTGACAGGTCAGGTAGGTGCTCTTGAGGTTGATGCTCATCAGCCGATCCCAGGTCGCCTCGTCGAGTTCCGCTGGGCCACCGACGACGGCAATGCCGACGTTGTTGACCAGGATGTCGATGCGCCCGTAGGCGTCGAGTGCCGTCGCCACCAGGCGTTCGACGTCGGCGGCGCGAGCCACATCGGCAACGACGGTGATGCCGGTTCCCCCTTCATCGTCAATGATTTTCTGTGTCGCCGCGCCGGCTTCGGCATCGATGTCAGCGCCGACGACCCTGGCGCCCTCGCGTGCGAACAGCACCGACATCGCCTTGCCGTTGCCCCATCCCGGCCCGATCGAGCCGCTGCCGGTGATGATGGCCACCTTGTCCTGCAGGCGTTTGCCCATGATCAGTTCTCTCCGTACTGAGTCCAATGGCGTCGCAACGCGGTCTTCAGAACCTTGCCGTAGTGGTTCTTGGGCAGCGCCGATACAAAAATGTAGTCTTTGGGCCGCTTGAAGCGGGCGATCGAGTCGAGACACAGGCGATCGAGTTCGGCGATCGGCACCGATACGCCTGCCTGGCATACGACGAAGGCGACCACTTCCTCGCCCCATTCGGCACTGGGCCGGCCGACCACCGAGACCTCGGCCACCGCCGCGTGCCGCAGCAGCACTTCCTCGACTTCGCGCGGATAAATGTTGGTGCCGCCGCTGATGATCACATCCTTGGAGCGGTCCTTCAGCGTCAGGAAGCCGTCGGCATCGAGGCTGCCGATATCGCCGGTATGCAGCCAGCCGTTGCGCAGCGTCGTTGCTGTTGCTTGCGGGTTTCGCCAATAGCCCTGCATGACGGTCTCGCCGCGCACGAGTACTTCGCCGATGGCACCGGTAGGCAAGAGCTGGTCGTCGGCATCGGCGACGACGACCTCGACGACGCTGTGAGCGACACCGACCGACGCGATCCGCTCGCGATGGCGTGGGTGGGCGCGGTTCGCCAAATGCTGGCGCGACAGCGCAGTGATCGTCATCGGGCTTTCACCCTGTCCATAGATCTGCACCAGACGGTCGCCAAGCACGTCGAGCGATCGCCGGATGTCTTCGAGATACATCGGTCCGCCACCATAGACGATGGTCTTGATGCCGCTGCAGTCGGCGCTTCGCTCGGAGACCTGGTCGACCAGACGGCGGACCATCGTGGGTGCGGCAAACAGCGACACCTGGCGGAAGCGCTGCGACAGCAACACGATCTCATGCGCGTCGAAGCCGCCCGATTCGGGGATGACATGGCGCGCGCCGACCAGTACATGCGCGAAGTTGTACATGCCGGCACCGTGCGACATCGGCGCAGCATAAAGGATGCTATCGGAGGGTGTGACCTGGTCCACGTCCGGGAAGTAGGCCAGAGTCATCGCCAGCAGGTTGCGCTGGGAGAGCATCACGCCTTTCGGCTGGCCGGTGGTTCCCGAGGTATAGAAAAGCCAGGCCAGATCGTCGGGGGTGCGCGGCACGATGGCAATCGGGTCGGCGCTGGTCAGTCGTCGGTAAGTGGCGGCGTCCACCGGAACGACGCGCAGGTCCGAATTCTTCTCGCGCCAGATTCGCTCATCTTCGCCTGGGTCGTCAGCAACAAACAGCAATGCGGCCGCCGAATCGTCAACGATGAAGGCCACTTCGCGCGCGTGCAGCTTGTGGTTGATCGGCACGGCCACCAGGCCGGCATGCCAGATACCGTAGAGCAGTTCGAGGTACTGCGGGCAATTGGTCATGAACAGAGCAACCCGGTCGCCAGTCTGCAGACCCATCAGACCGCGCAGACCGCCGGCGATCTTCGCTGCACGACGGAACAATTCGCCGTACGAGTAAAGCTCGCGCGTGCCAAGCGCGACCGCCGGTTGCTCGGGAAGAACCCGAGCGGTGCGGGCGAGCAGGTGCGCGAGATTCATCGCTGGAATGGCGCACTGGGTACTCGCGCCGCTCTGTCGAAAGTCCTCTGTGCCCTGGACACGCCAGGCCCCGCGCTCAACCTTGATCAGCGAGCAGGAAGTCCTGGACGATGCGTACCTGCGATTCTTCGAGGAACATCGGGGCATGGCCAACTGCCGGCACTTCGACGAGCTTTGCACGCGGTCCTCGGGTCGTCATCTCGGTAGCGGTGTCGTGCAGCAGGATATCCGATTGCGCACCGCGCAGGACCAGCGTCGGGCAGCGGATGGCGTCGTACATCGGCCAGAGGTTGATCTCCTTGGCCTCAAGGAAGGCCTTTTGGTAGGGCTGGGCGATCGCGCGGTCATAGTTGATCTCGAAGCCGCCATCAGGCTTCGCTCGCGTGCCGACGACGGTCATGAAGCGCCACTGCGCGTCAGTGAGGGCGCCGAACGGCGCACACACGACGCGCACATAGGCTTCTGCCTCGGCCAGATCGGCGAAATCCGGAGCCTTGCCGAGATATTCACCAATGCGCTGCAGAGCGTCGATACCGATCGTCGGCCCGACGTCGTTGAGCACCAGTCGACTGATTGGCGAGCCCGGCAGGCTTGAAAGGAACATGCCGATCAGGCCGCCCATCGAACTTCCCAGCCAGTGTACCGAGTCCACCGCGAGGCGAGCGATCAGTGTCATCATGTCGTTGGCGTAGACCGGCACGCCGTAGTCATCGGGAAAGAATAACCGATCGCTACGGCCACGCCCGACGACGTCCGGGCAGACGACCCGGTAATCGTCGGCCAGGGCGTTGGCCAGGACGTCGAAATCGCGGCCGTTGCGGGTCAGGCCGTGCGCGCAGATCAGGACGCGTGGATTTGCCGGGTCGCCCCACTCGACGTAAGCCATGCGGTGCAGGCCATGTGGCCCCAGGCAACGTACCGAGCCTTCACGCATCTCGTGCAAACGGCCGCTGGCAGCTTGGCCGGCTCGCGATGTCACCACCAGTTCTTCAAATTCCTTGAGTATCGCCATGTTCGAGCCCCGATGTCGTTCAGTTATTCGGATCGATCCTTTGCAACTCCCTGTCTTCTGTCTGGCGGGCAGGGCGTCGGCCTGAAAGCCGTGGCCGCCATCGCCTGCGGCAGGTCGGGAAATTCAATGATGCTGTCGAGAGTATCCTCGCATCGGGTAAGTGAAGTCAATCGTCACTAGCCGGCCAGCGCATCACCATCGCAACATCACCAGAGATTTTGCCCGTGCCAGAAGCATTCAGTCAGGTCATCACCTGATGATCCGGCGCGCTAAGCGGCAAGGTCAAGGTGAACCTTGCCCCGCGATCCAAAGAGCTGTCGACGTGGATCGTCCCACCGAGCACTCCCGTGACCAGGTTGTAGACGATGTACAGTCCCAGGCCACTGCTGCCCTGACCCAGCCGTGTGGTGAAGAACGGTTCGAAAATGCGCTTGAGGGTCGCCGCTGACATCCCGATGCCGTTATCTGCGTAACGCAGGACGATTTGCCGGGTGTCAGTGGCGTCGGCCTTCAGTTCGATCAGACCGGTTTCGATTCCAGTGAAGCCGTGCGTCAGTGAATTGCCGATCAGATTGGCGATGATCTGTTCGAGGGGGCCGGGGTAGCTGTCCAGTTCCAGGCCGGCGGGGATGTCCACTGCAATCTGGTGGCGCGAGCGCTTGAACATCGGTTGCAAGGTGGTCAGCACCTCCTCGACGGTCTGGCGCAGGTCGAAGGAGCGCCGCCGAACCGTGCTCTGGTCTACCGCCACTTGTTTGAAATGGCCGATCAGATCGGCGGCACGGGCGGTGTTGCGCTCCAGAAGGTTGACGGCTTCGCGACTGCGGCTGAGAAAGGCTTCCAGCTGCGACCGACGCAGGCTACCGGATTCAACTGCCAGGGCAAATTCGCGCAACTGCTCGCCGAGCGTGCTGGCAACCATCCGGGCGTTGCCCAGGGGCGTGTTCAGTTCGTGCGCCACGCCTGCCACCAGGTGGCCCAATGCCGCCAGCTTTTCCGACTCCACCAGTTGGGCCA
The DNA here is from genome assembly GCF_000584975.1 of Candidatus Accumulibacter cognatus. Lineage (NCBI taxonomy): Bacteria > Pseudomonadati > Pseudomonadota > Betaproteobacteria > Candidatus Accumulibacter > Candidatus Accumulibacter cognatus. Next base: position 7,037 of record NZ_JDST02000002.1, read on the forward strand.
TTGCCTGGTGAAGTTCGACATTGGTGCGTGCCAAAGCGGCCGTGCGCTCGTTCACCAGGTCTTCGAGATGCTCGCGATGGCGTTGCAGATCTGCCTCCACCCGCTTACGTTCGGTCATGTCACGGACGAAAGCAAAGTCATATTGCCCACCGTCGTATTCAACTGCGTTGGCGGTGACTTCGACCGGAAAGATCGTGCCATCGCGGCGTCGATGCCGGGTTTCGAAAAGACGCTTTCCCAGTTGCCGGGTCCGTTGCCAGTGGGGCGGCCAATCTTCCGGCGAGAAGTTGGGATCGATATCCCAGACTGCCATGCTCAGCATTTCATCGCGCGAATAGCCAAGAGAATGGCAGGCCTGATCGTTGACCTCGATGAAACGTCCGCCTGGGGTAATCCAGAACACCGCATCCGAGGCCCTCTGGATCGACAGTTGGGCAAGCCGTAACGCACTTTCGGCCTGCTTGCGCGCATGGATGTCCACGTTCGTGCCGACCATCCGCAGGGGCTTGCCGATGGCATCGTACACGATCACCTTGCCACGACTATTGATCCATCGCCAGTCCCCGTTTTTCGCCTGCATCCGGAACTCAATGCTGAATTCGGGCAGATGGCCATCGAGATGCGCCTGAACGGTTGCTTCCGCGGCGTCGATATCGTCAGGATGGACCCGCTCGCGCCAAACCGCGTAGCCGGCCGCAAATTCGCCAGGAGCATAATCGAGCATGGTGTACCAGCGGTCGCTGAAGAACATCTCGCCGGTTTGCAGGTTCCAGTCCCAGACTCCGTCGCTGGTCGCTTCGATGACCAGGCGCAGGCGATCTTCGCTGCCTGGCCGGACAGCACGATCTGTGGCGAGATCGCCGCTATGGGCCTCAACACTTTGCTCCACCTGTGTTTGAACGTGGGAAATAACAGTCATACGGTTGTCAGGTTGGCTGGGCTGATTGGCTGGAATAGCGATTATAGCGGCCCTGGCTGGTCGCAACCCTGCGTGCATGCACATCTCCAATGCGACTGGACGGTCTATGACGGTCTATTCTTCCACAGAAATTAGACCACGATGCCAATCCGGCCTTGCTCGATGCCGGACCGGTATCCGTCATTTTTTCGTAACATGCCGAGCCTATCATCGGATCGCAAATCCCACCTCCCAATGCGAGCACAGACTCATGAGTGATCACCTCAGCAAGCAGTTCGACCGCGAACTTGAAAACATCAGCAGCCGTATTCTGCAGATGGGTACTCTGGTCGAAAGACAGGTGCTGGCGGCGATCGAAGCGTTCAGTACCGGCAGCGCCGAGGCAAGCCAGCGGGTGATTGACGGTGAGCGCGAGGTCGATGCCGACGAGGTCGGCATCGACGAGGACTGCACGCTGCTGATTGCCCGCCGGCAACTCGCGGCGGGCGATTTGCGCCTGATTCTGGCCATCCTGCGGATCGTGACCGACCTCGAGCGGATCGGCGACAAGGCCTGCGAGATCGCCAGCATGTCGCGAGTGCTGCGTCTGGCCGGCGCTCAACACCTTCCGCGATTGACCGACCTCGACCATTGCGGACGGCTCGCCACCGATATGCTGCGGGCAGCGCTCGACTCGTTGGCCCATCGGGATGTCGAGGCGGCCCGCCGGGTCATTGGCTCGGACGCGGCCGTCGATACCACCTTCAATACCATCCTGCGGCAACTGCTGACCTACATGCTGGAAGACCCGCGCACGATCAGCGAAGCGCTCGACATCCTCTGGATCGCCAAGGCCATCGAACGGATTGGCGATCACGCGACCAATATCGCCGAGGACGTGATCTACGTCGTCAGCGGCATCGACATTCGGCACACGCTTCCCAAGCCAACTGACGATGCCTGACGCCGACAGGTGGCTGCTGAGGCCGGCCGTCATCATCCCGCAACGATCAAGCCCTAGACTGCCGCCACACCCCTATCACCCCCCGACTGTCCGGAGATTGAAAATGAATACCCATCGCACCTTGCGCAAGCTGTCTGTTCTGATTGCCTGCCTGTCCCTGACTCTCTCCGCGCTGGCTGCCGACATCACTGGTGCCGGCGCCACTTTTCCCTATGCGGTCTACACCAAGTGGGCCGAGGCCTATCAGATGGCGACCAGGAACCGGGTGAACTATCAGGGCATCGGTTCTTCTGGCGGCGTCAAGCAGATCAAGGCCAGGACCGTAGACTTCGGCGGCACCGATGCCCCACTGAGCGAATCCGATCTCGATGCTGCCGGTCTGGTACAGGTTCCGACCGTGATGGGCGGCGTGACCCTGGTGATCAATGTTCCCGGCATCGAGTCCGGAAAACTGAAACTCGACGGCCCCACGCTTGCCGACCTCTTCCGGGGCGCCATCAGGAGATGGAACGACCCGGCCATCGTCAACCTGAACCCCGGCCTGAAGCTGCCTGATCTGGCAATTACCGTGGCTTTCCGTTCCGACGGATCGGGAACCACCTTCGTTTTTTCGAATTATCTGGCCCGGCAGTCGGCGTCGTTCAAGAACGAGGTCGGTGCCGGCAACACTGTGAACTGGCCCGCCAACGGCGTTGGCGGCAAGGGGAACCCCGGCGTTGCCGCCAATGTGCAGAAGATTGCCGGTGCCATTGGCTACGTCGATATCGCCGATGCCACGAAGAACAAGATGAACTTCGTGGCCCTCAAGAACAAGTCCGGCCAGTACATCGTGCCGACGCAGAACGCCGTCGAGGCTGCGGCCGCCGGCGCCAATTTCAAAGTCAGGGGCATGGCTCCCGACCTGCTCGACCAGGCTCACAAGGATGCCTGGCCGATCACCAGTGCGACCTACATTCTTGCCTACGAGAAAGGGGCCGACGCTGCCAAGCAGAAAGGCGTGGTTGACTTCTTTGGCTGGGCCCTGAACAACGGTCAGAAGATGGCCGAGGATCTGGGTTTCGTGCCGCTCCCTGCGAGCGTGGTAAAGATGGTTGAAGCCGAGATGAAGAACATCAAATAAGGTTGTCGGGCGAAACCTGCCCGCAAGCCGTTCTTGCGGCGACCCTTGGAAACCGCCGTTCCACGTGAGGAATGATCGCCATGAGCGCAGTGATGTCCACCCGCAGACCCATCAGGTCCGATCTCCAGGCCAGACAGATCAGAAAGTTCAAACTTCAGGACACGATCTTTCATCAACTGACCCTGCTGTTCGCCCTGATTGTCCTGGCCGCGCTTACGGGCATATTGATCGCCCTGGCGATTGAAGCGCTACCGGCGTTCAGGGAATTCGGTGCGGCTTTCCTGTGGACCAATGTCTGGAACGTTCCGGAAGCGCAGTTCGGCGCGCTCAGCGCCATCTACGGCACCGTGGTGACCTCGGCCATTGCACTGCTCATCGCCGTGCCGGTCAGTTTCGGCATCGCCCTGTTTCTCACCGAAACCTGCCCGGCCTGGCTGCGTCGCCCGCTGGGTACCGCCATCGAACTGCTGGCCGGGGTGCCTTCGATCATCTATGGCATCTGGGGGTTGTTCGTGTTTGCGCCACTGTTCGCCAGAGAGGTGCAACCGCTTCTGCAAACGCTTTTCGGCGACCTGCCGGTGATCGGCGGCTGGTTTGCCGGTCCACCGATTGGTGTCGGTATTTTCGCCGCCGGCATCGTGTTGTCGCTGATGGTGATTCCCTTCATCGCCTCGGTGATGCGTGACGTCTTCGAAACGGTGCCGGCACAACTCAAGGAATCGGCGTATGGTCTCGGCTGCACCACCTGGGAAGTCGTCACCGGCGTGGTCTTGCCCTACACCCGCGTCGGCGTCATCGGTGGCATCATGCTGGGGCTGGGCCGCGCACTCGGAGAAACGATGGCCGTCACCTTCGTGATCGGCAACGCCAACCGCATCGTCGGCAGCCTGTTCGCGCCGGGAACCTCGATCGCCTCGACGCTGGCCAATGAATTCGGTGAAGCCGACCCCGGCCTGCATATTTCCGCCTTGTTCGCCCTCGGCCTGGTTCTTTTCGTCATCACCTTCGTGGTGCTGGCAATTTCTCGCTGGTTGATCCGGCGCGGCCTTGCCAGGCAAGGCAAGTGAGAAGGGGGAGACCTGTCATGAATCGCTATTCTCGCCGGATCCTGACCAACCGCATCGGCATTGGCCTGTCGATGCTGGCGATGGCCTTCGGTCTGCTCGCCTTGCTGTGGATTCTCTGGACCCTGTTCTATAACGGCTTCGCGGCGCTGAGCTGGGATTTGTTCACCCGGGACACGCCGGCACCCGGCAGTGAAGGGGGCGGGCTGCGCAATGCGATCGTCGGCAGCCTGCTGATCGTTGGCGTCACCGCTCTGGTCTCGACGCCGATCGGAATTCTCGCCGGCATCTACCTGGCCGAATTTGGCGGCAAGTCCCGATTCGCCGCCGCGACCCGTTTCGTTACCGACATCATGCTGTCGGCACCTTCGATCGTCGTTGGACTGTTCGTCTACGCTCTGGCGGTGGCGACCCTGGGCGGCTTCTCCGGCTGGGCGGGGTCGCTGGCCTTGTCGCTGATCGCCATTCCGGTGGTGGTGCGAACAACCGAGAACATGCTGCTGCTGGTGCCCGGCAGCCTGCGCGAGGCGGCTTTCGCGGTCGGCGCGCCGCACTGGCAGGTGTCCTTGAAAGTCACCCTGCGTGCGGTCAAGGCGGGTGTGCTGACCGGCATCCTGCTGGCCATCGCCCGGGTCACCGGAGAAACCGCGCCGCTCTTGTTTACCGCGCTGAACAACCAGTTCTACAGTACCGACATGTCGCAACCGATGGGCAACCTGCCGGTAGTGATCTTCCAGTTCGCGATGAGCCCGTACGACAACTGGGTGAACCTGGCGTGGGGCGGTGCGCTGCTGATTGCCCTGATGGTGCTCGCGATCAACATCGTCGCACGCGTCCTGTTCCGCAAGAAAACCTCAGACTAGACCCGGAGTTTCCCATGTCCGCCCTTCAACAAGCTGCCGACGGCGAAGCCATTCTGGCAGTCCGCGACCTGAGTTTCTATTACGGCGACTTCCGGGGCCTCAACAAGGTTTCTTTGGACATCGCACAAAACAAGGTGACGGCGTTCATCGGCCCTTCCGGTTGCGGCAAGTCCACCCTGCTGAGGACCTTCAACCGCATGTACGATCTCTATCCGGGCCAGCGTGCGGAAGGGCAGATCATCTTCCATGGCCAGAACCTGCTTGACAGGAAACAGGATGTCAATCTGCTGCGTGCCAGGATTGGCATGGTCTTCCAGAAGCCGACGCCGTTTCCGATGACCATCTACGAAAACATTGCTTTCGGTGTGCGGCTCTACGAACCCCTGGCAAAGTCCGACATGGACGAGCGCGTCGAATGGGCCTTGCGCAAGGCGGCCTTGTGGGAAGAAACCAGGAACAAATTGCAGCAGAGCGGGCTGTCGCTGTCGGGCGGCCAGCAGCAGCGCTTGTGTATCGCGCGCACGATCGCGGTCAAACCCGATGTGGTGCTGCTGGATGAACCCACGTCCGCGCTGGATCCGCTGTCCACCGCCAAGATCGAGGAGTTGATCAACGAACTCAAGTCCGATTACTCGATTGCCATCGTCACCCACAACATGCAACAGGCGGCGCGCATCTCCGATTACACGGCATTCATGTATCTCGGTGAATTGATCGAATTTGGCAATACCCGGGAGCTGTTCGTCAAGCCGAAAAAGCAGCAGACCGAGGACTACATTACCGGGCGCTTCGGCTGATGCCATCCTGCTCGTCAGACCTGCCGTCATCCTGCAGTCACATTGCCCTCGTATCCTGCAGGCGTGATTCCCATTTCGAAATAGGAGGCCAGCCCCATGAGCAGTCATCTCAGCAAGCAGTTCGATCTCGAACTTGAAGGCATTCGTACCCGCGTCCTGCAGATGGGTGGCCTGGTCGAGAGGCAGTTGATGGCGGCGATCGACGCCTTCAGTACCGGCAATATCGAGGCCATGCAGGAAGTCGTCCGGACGGACGCTGAAGTGGATGCTTACGAAGTCGGTATCGATGAGGACTGCACACTACTCATCGCACGCCGGCAACCCGCCGCTTGCGATCTGCGCTTGGTGATGGCCATCTCGCGAATTGTCACCGACCTCGAGCGCAGCGGCGACAAGGCGGCCAAGATCGCCAACAAGTCGCGCAAGCTGCATCGGGTCAGCGGGCAGCGCATCCCGCGACTGTCCGATCTTCATCATTGCGGTGGACTGGTCACTGCAATGCTCCAGGGCGCACTTGACTCGCTGGCCCGCATGGATGTCGACGCGGCTCGCCAGGTGATCAAGGCGGACAAGGAGATCGATGCCGCTTTCAACTCGATTCTGCGACAACTGGTCACTTACATGATGGAGGATCCTCGCACGATCGGCGAGGCACTCGACATCATCTGGATCGCCAAGGCCATCGAACGGGTCGGTGATCACGCGACCAATATCGCCGAAAACGTCATCTACACCGTCAGCGGCATCGATGTTCGGCATACCGGCAGCGCTGCCAGGAAAGCGGAGAAGGCATGAACCCATCGGTTTCCAGCCTGCCACGGGTGCTCGTCGTCGAGGACGACCGAGGCATTCAGGAGCTTTTGCGCTTCACGCTCGTCTGCGGCAGCTACCAGCCGGTCTGTGCCGACACCGCCGAAGAGGCTGAAACGCTGCTGCGTGAAACGCTGCCCGACATCGCGCTGATCGACTGGATGCTGCCCGGCAAGTCCGGGCTGGCACTGGTCGGCAAGCTTCGCAACGAACGGCGAACGCGCAGCATGCCGATCATCCTTCTGACCGCGCGTGGCGAGGAAGCCGATCGTGTTGCCGGGCTCGAAGGCGGCGCCGACGACTACATCGTCAAGCCCTTCAGCACCAAGGAACTGCTGGCGCGCGTGCAGGCAGTCCTGCGCCGCTGCGCTCCCGAGTTTGCCAAGGGTACGCTGAGTGCGGGCCCGATCGAGCTGGACACCGTCAGCCACGAAGCGCGCGTGCTCGGCCTGCGGATCACCCTGACCCCGACCGAATTCCGGCTACTGCGTTTCCTGATGGCCAATGCCGGACGCGTCTATACGCGCCAGCAACTGCTCGACAACGTCTGGGGCGATCACGTCTATATCGAGGACCGCACCGTCGACATCCACATCCGGCGCTTGCGCGTCGCTCTCGGGCCAGTCGCCGAGCAGATGGTCGAGACCGTGCGCGGGACCGGTTACAAACTCGGCACCTTGCCGGCATCGCCACTGCCGGCCGCATGAATGCTGCCGTACCAGGGTTCGCGAAGATCCTGCTGAGCGGTGTGCTGCCGATCGTTGCGCCGGCGCTGCTGCTCGGTTTGATCCATGGCGCAGCCTGGGGCTGGGCGACCGCGGCGCTCGGCTTGCTGCTGATCGTCCTGATGCAGACCCGGCGGCTGACGGTCCTGGCGGCGTGGCTCGATGCCCCGGATCGTGCCCGAGTGCCTGACGCCGGTGGCGCCTGGGGCGAAGTCTTCACTAGGCTGTCGCGCCGGTTGCATCATGATGCCCGCCGGGTCGAGGAAGTCGAGGCCGAACTGCAGTCGTTCCGGGAGGCCATGGACGCTGTTCCCGACGGTCTGGTGATCCTCGACGCCAGTCACCAGATCCAGTGGAGCAATCGCGCCGCCGGCGAACACCTGAGCATCCGCTTGCCGCGCGATGACGGGGCGATCATCGAACAACTGGTGCGCCTTCCAGGCTTTGCCGATTACCTCGGCAACCCCGACGGGCAGGCTCCCTTCATCCTCCGGTCGAAGGCCGCGCGCAGCCGCGTCTATGCCATTCGCGCCGTCCCTCTGGGGAAGCACAAGCAGTTGCTGGTCAGTCTCGATGTGACCGATGCCCACCGCGTCGAGGCGATGCGCAGTACCTTCGTGGCCAATGTGTCACACGAGCTGCGTACGCCCCTGACCGTGGTCAGTGGTTTTCTGGAACACTTCACCGACGGTGGCGTGATGAGTGCCGAACAGCGGCTGTACTTCGCGCGCATCATGAGCGACCAGACAAAACGTATGCTGAGCCTGGTCGACGATCTTCTGACCTTGTCGAGGCTCGAAGCGGAAGACGCACCGGCGAGCGAGGAGGAAGTCGAAATGGACCCACTGCTGGCGCAGTTGCTGTCCGAAGCGCAGAGCCTCAGCGAAGGCCGGCATGGTATTCAGATCCTATGTCATGGTCCGGCCCTGCGGGGAAACCGCAAGGAGTTGCACAGCGCTTTCGGCAATCTGGTTTCCAACGCCATTCGCTACACGCCGGCCGGCGGCGAGATTCGCATCGAATGGGGAACCCGTGATCGGCTCGGTGTCTTTTCCGTGCAGGACTCCGGTGTCGGCATTCCCGCCGAGCATCTGCCCCGCCTGACCGAACGCTTCTACCGCGTCGACCGGGGTCGCTCACGCGAGACCGGTGGTACCGGTCTTGGTCTGGCGATCGTCAAGCACATTCTGCTACGCCATCAGGCCGCCCTGCTGATCGAGTCGCGGGTCGGCGAGGGCAGCACTTTCCGCGCCGAGTTTCCGGCCTGGCGTTTGCCGCCGTTGGCCTGAGGTGACGACTTTTCCAGGCACTCCGATCATGAAAGTCATGGCTGTCATCGTCGCGCACTTCTGCCGATCGGCACGACGCGCCGAAATGATGCGGATGTGCATTTCCATCCTGATTGATTCCTCGCTGGTATGGACCACCACCAGAACCTGCCAGTTTTGCGCCCGTCCCAGCGTCACCCAGCGGTCCTCGTCATCGCTGTGACCCTCGTCGAAGTTCGTCAACGCCAGCGCATCCCGAAACACCGAGGTTGCCAATCGGAACGATACCTCATGCTTGGCCAGATTGGCTCTCGCCTTGTTGGTGTCCCAATCGAAGTAGAATAACATCACCGCGCCGTGCCTGTGCCTTTCGCTTCAACTGCCCGCGCTCGATGAAGGCATCGAGCAACTGAAGCCCCTGGCGTTTCTCGGCCACGTCCAACTTCTCGATGGCCAGCAAGCGCCGCCGCAGGACGGCTATCGCCGTCCTGCTTGACCAAGCGGCGCTTTGTTTCGCGCCCGAACAACTCGTCGATCGACACACCGAGCGCCGTGGCGATGGCCGGTATCAGATTGGCCGGCGGCGTTGCCGTCGGACTCTCGTATTAAGCCATCATGCGCTGCGAGATGCCCAGTTCGCCGGCCAGCTCGACCTGCGTGAATCCTGCCCGCCTTGCGCAACTCCGCCGAGCGGCTGCCGAAGCTCGCAGGAACTTCGGTCTGAATGCGTGTGCCCATCGACATAACCCTCATGTGATGGCGAAGTCTAGGAAGCCGACGACTGGCATGGAACCCCCCGCAGTTGCAGCCATACACCCACTGTATATATTGTGCCGTCCAGCAAAATGTATAGCAACCCCATGGGGCTGCCCAGACGTTGACCACATACCCGGACTGGGGTATACGATACAAGAGGGTGTGCGCCGGCTGATGAGTGTGCATCGGACCAGCGACCAGGCCGGTATCGGAGGGCCTTCCGTCAAACCGGGAGCGATTGAGAAACCTAGAGGAGCGGTAATGGAACGTGAAGCAATGGAATACGATGTGGTGATTGTCGGCGCGGGTCCGGCGGGTTTGAGCGCGGCGATTCGCCTCAAACAGCTGAATCCAGACCTGGCGGTGATGGTGCTGGAGAAGGGGTCGGAGGTCGGTGCCCACATCCTTTCGGGAGCGCTCTTCGAGAGCCGGCCGCTCGATGAATTGTTGCCCGACTGGCAGGCCAGAGGAGCCCCGCTGAAGACCCCGGTCAGCGAGGATCAGGTCTATCTCTATCGTAGCGAGACCTCGGCGGTGAAGCTGCCCAATTTTGCCGTCCCGGCACCGATGCACAACAACGGCAACTGGATCATCAGTCTGGGAAGCCTCTGTCGCTGGCTCGCCGGGCAGGCGGAAGCGCTGGGAGTCGAGATTTTCCCGGGTTTTGCCGCTGCCGAGATTCTCTACCACGACGACGGTTCGGTGAAAGGCGTGGCCACCGGCGACATGGGCCGTGACAAGCACGGCGCAGAGAAGGACAGCTTTCAGCCTGGCCTTGAGTTGCACGCCAAATACACGCTATTTGCCGAGGGTGCGCGCGGTCAGCTCGGCAAGGAGCTGCTCGCCCGCTACGATCTTGCCGCCAACGCGACCGCCCAGCACTATGGCCTGGGGATCAAGGAGCTCTGGCAGATCGATCCCGCGAAACACCAGCCCGGGCTGGTGGTCCATGGCGCCGGCTGGCCGCTCAGCGAGCACGGAGCTACAGGGGGGTCATTTCTCTACCACATGGAAGATCATCAGGTCGTGGTCGGCCTGATCGTTGATCTCAATTACGCCAATCCCTATCTCTCGCCCTTCGAGGAATTTCAACGCTTCAAGTCGCAGACCAAGATCCGGCCGTATCTCGAAGGGGGAAAGCGCCTTTGCTATGGAGCGCGGGCGATTACCAAGGGCGGGCTGAACAGCCTGCCGAAACAGACCTTCCCTGGCGGGTTGCTGCTCGGCTGTGACGCCGGTACGCTGAATTTCGCCAAGATCAAGGGGGTGCACACCGCCATGAAGTCGGGAATGCTGGCCGCCGAAACGGTCCATGCGGCGCTGCAGGCCGGAGACCAGGGGCGTAGCGACCTCGTGGCTTACGCGCAGGCTTTCAAGGACAGCTGGCTGTATGCCGAACTCTATCGGGCACGCAATTTCGGGCCGGCCCTGCACAAGTTCGGCACCTTCATGGGTGGCGCATTCAACTGGATTCAACAGAATCTTTTCGGCGGTCGCATGTTCTTTACGCTCAAGGACAAGACCAGCGACCATGAGCAACTCGCCCCGGCTGCCCGCTATCAGCCCATCCCGTACGCCAAGCCGGACGGCCAGTTGACTTTCGACCGGCTGTCATCGGTCTTTGTCTCCAATACGGCGCACGAGGAAGAACAGCCCGTGCATCTGCAGTTGCTCGACAGTGCCAAGGCCATCGCGATCAATTACAAGGAATATGCTTCTCCTGAGCAGCGTTACTGCCCGGCGGGTGTTTATGAGATCGTCGAGGAGGCCGGGGGCGCGCGCCTGCAGATCAATGCATCCAACTGCCTGCACTGCAAGACCTGTGACATCAAGGACCCGACGCAGAACATCCGTTGGGTGGCGCCAGAAGGTGGCGGCGGTCCCAACTATCCCAATATGTGAGGACGCAGACCGTTCGAGTCAGCCGTGACCGTGGGCGTCGTCGAGCGGCTCACGATGCCGACCGGCCTGTGCGGCCAGCGCCCAGGCGACATGCTCGCGCAGCAGCGGCGAGGGGTCGTCCTGACGCGCTGCCAGGGCCGCGAAGATCGCCGGCGAGCTGGGGGCGTTGCCGAGCGCGACGGCGATATTGCGCAGCCAGCGCTGGTGTCCGATCCGGCGAATCGCGCTGCCCGCCAGGCGCGTGTTGAACTCATTTTCGCTCCAGGCGAAGAGGGCGGTCAGTGGCGTCGCATCGAGACCGTTGCGAACGGCAAAATCGGCATCACCAAGCCGGGCGAAGCGGTTCCACGGGCAACATAACTGGCAGTCGTCGCAGCCGTAGATGCGGTTGCCGATCAAGGGCCGCAGCGCTACCGGGATGGTTCCCGGCAATTCGATCGTCAGGTAGGAAATGCACAAGCGGGCGTCGACTTCGTAGGGGGCGACGATCGCCGCGGTGGGGCAGGCATCGAGGCAACGCCGGCAGTCACCGCAGTGATCATGGATCGCCTGGTCGGGTGGCAGCGGCAGGGTGGTGTAGATCTCGCCGAGAAAATGCCACGATCCCTCGCGCGTCAACGACAGCGTATGCTTGCCGCGCCAGGCAACGCCCGCCTGTACCGCGAACTCGGTCTCCATGACCGGTGCCGAATCGGAAAACGCGCGGCAAGCGAAAGGCGTGGCCAGTCCCAGCGATGCGGCTTCGTGTCGGAGGCGGTCGATGAGCTTCTGCAGGCGGCTGCGAAGCGTCTTGTGGTAGTCGCGTCCCAGCGCGTAGCGCGAGACGTAGGCGCGTTCGCCGTCGGCGAGTTGCGCCGACGCATCGGCAGCCACCGGCCAGTAGGGCAGGCGGACCGAGATGACCGATAGCACTTCCGGCAGCAGGCGTTCCGGCGCAGCGCGCAAGGCGGCGTGTTTGGCCATATAATCCATCTCGCCATGCCGGCCGAGTGCCAGCCAGCGCATCAGCCGTGGCGTCGCCTCGGCAAGCTCGGCGCGGGCGATGCCGATCGAGGCAAAGCCGAGTTCCTGTCCCCATTGTCTGATCCGTCTGACGACGTGGGCATAATCGGTCTGGCCGTTTGGCAGATTCGCGTCTGTTTGGGAGTTCCCTGCGTGCATGATCCGGATGATAAGTCGTCTACGTTGACCCTGCACCTGCCGGATGAGGTGGCAACCGACGCCTTTGGCCACCAACTGGCGCCGTTGCTCCATCCTGGCATGGTGGTCTGGCTCGACGGTGACCTTGGCGCCGGCAAGACGACGCTGGTACGCGCACTGTTGCGTGCACGCCATCATGCCGGGCCGGTCAAGAGTCCAACCTATACATTGGTTGAAATTTATGTGATTTCGAGGATATACTGGTATCACTTTGATTTCTATCGTTTCAACTTTCCAGAAGAGTTTTTGGATGCAGGCCTTGCCGAGTACTTCCGCGACGATTCCATCTGCTTGGTCGAGTGGCCTGAAAAGGCTGCTGGCTACGTACCGCTCCCCGATCTGGTCGTTCGCTTGCAATTTTCCGGGCGTGGGCGGCTGCTCGGCGTCTTCGCGTCTAGCGTGGAGGGAGAAGAATGTCTGAAAGCGCTGCAGAGCGGCTGGCCGGACGCCGCAAGCTGATCAAGTTTACCGGTGCATCCTTGCTGCTGACGGTCAGTCCGCTGTCGACCGCCGCCGCCAACCGCAACCCCGGTGTTCTGGCGGTACGCATCTGGCCGGCAGCAGATTACACGCGGGTGGCGATCGAACACGCAGCGCCTCTGAAATACACGCATTTCATGGTCAAGGATCCGGAACGTCTGGTTGTCGACCTCGAAGGCATCGAGTTGAACAATGTGCTCGAAAGTCTCGGCAACAAGGTCGCTGCGAACGATCCCAACATCAAGCTGCTGCGGGCCGGGCGTTATAAGCCCGGCATCGTCCGCCTGGTCATGGAACTCAAGGGCGAAGTCAATCCGCAGGTTTTCGTTTTGCCGCCGGTGGGGGGTTACGGGCATCGGCTGGTTCTCGACGTATATCCCCTGAACCCCCCCGATCCGCTGCTTTCGCTGCTGGATAACAAGGAGCCTCGGCCTGCGCCGCTCGAAAGTCGGCCCATCAGCAAACCGGATTCCCGCCCGGAGTTACCTACAGAAGCCCGGCCGGAAGCGAAATCCGAGTTGAAGCCAGAGATCAAATCCGAGCCACAACCAGTGGCCGAGCAGAAAGCGGTGTCCAAGCGTCAGGGCCGGCCGGTGGTCGACCGCCTGGTGACCATCACCCTGGATCCGGGACATGGTGGCGAGGATCCGGGAGCCGTCGGGAGTGGCGGCAGCCTGGAAAAGAACGTCACGCTGGCGGTGGCCAAGCGCCTGCGGGCCAAGATCGAGTCCGAACCCAATATGCGAGCGGTGCTGACGCGTGACTCGGATTTCTTCGTGCCATTACATGTACGGGTGCAGAAGGCCCGGCGAATTCAGTCCGACCTGTTCGTTTCGATTCATGCCGATGCCTTTGTCCGTCCGGACGCCAACGGCTCGTCAGTGTTCGTTCTCTCGGAGAGTGGTGCCTCGAGTTCTGCCGCACGCTATCTGGCACAGAAGGAGAACGCTGCAGATCTGATCGGAGGCGTGAATATCGACGTCAAGGATCCCGTTCTGGCCCGTACGCTGCTCGACCTCTCGCAAACCGCAACGATCAACGACAGCCTCAAGCTCGGCAAGGCCGTTCTTGGCGAACTCGGCGGCATCAACCGCTTGCACAAACCCAGGGTCGAGCAGGCTGGCTTCGCCGTTCTCAAGGCCCCCGATATTCCTTCAATCCTGGTCGAGACCGCTTTCATCTCGAATCCCGAAGAAGAGAAGCGGCTGAACGATGATGCCTACCAGGACAAGATGGCCGAAGCGATTTTCTCAGGGATCAAGAAATACTTCGCCAAGAATCCCCCTCTGGCCAAGTCGACACTGGCGAGACTGGACTAACGGTCATGACTTCTCCAGGCACCCCCGATCATGAAAGTCATGACCGTATCCCTCTCCCCCGACCCCTCCCCCGCGAGGGGGGAGGGGAGATTCGTGAGTCGCATACGCGACTTTCACATTAACGGGGATGCCTGTTCCAGGCACCCCCGATCATGAGGGTCGTGAGCGTTTCCTTCCCTTGCAGGGCGCATTCCGGTTCGCACGCCGGAATCGTTCGATTGGCGCAGAGCAGGCTCTGCGAATTCCCCATCTCATCCCCCGCCCCCTTTTTTACGAGCAGCGAGGGGAGAGCCGCGAAATGGCAGGGGAGCAAGGTATCTGCCCAACACTTTCGTTCGCACCCGACGGCCGCCGCCCTGCTGGCAGCGACCTTTTGCGCGTTGCCGGCGCTGGCAGTATCGGATATCGTCCGCGATGGCAGTATCGGCGCTGGACCCACGCTGGCGCTGACGCCATCGGGGACGGTGACCAGGGGCGCGGTGACCTACCAGAAAATCACCATCCCGGAAAATTACGGTCAACGCGCCGGTAGCAACGTCTTCCATAGTTTTGCGAAATTCAGCGTGGGGAATGGGGACGGCGCGGTGTTCACCATCGATACCGCCGCCCGCAATGTCTTTGCGCGGGTCACCGGCGGGCAGCTATCGGCCATCAACGGCTTGCTGAAACTCGATCCAGGGAGTACCGGCAGTGCCCCCAATTTCTTTTTCATCAATCCGGCGGGAGTGAGCTTCGGCGCGGGGGCGGTGGTCGATGTGCCGGCAGCCTTGCACGTCAGCACGGCCAACTATCTGAAGTTTCCCGACGGCCATTTCCATGCCGACACGACTTCTGCCAGCACCTTCTCCAGCGCCTCACCGGAGGATTTTGGTTTTCTTGGAACGACGCGGGCGACGGTCACCGTCAATGGCGGAACCCTTCTCAGACCGTCGTCACCAGCCTCTGTCAGCGTCGTTGGGGGGGACATCGTGATCGACCATGGACACCTCGTGACGATCGGCGGAGGAGACCTCCGGGTCGTGGCGGTGGGGCAGCATGCCCAGGAAGTTCCCTTCTCGGGGAAACTGCGGGCGGCCTATGGAAATATCGATATCATGAACGGCGGCACGCTGCAGACTGCGGCCACCGGTGCGACCGAGGGCGGACAGATTGCCGTTAGTGCCGGAAACATCAGGGTCGATTCGGGCAGCGGAGGATTGACCGGGATAAGAAGTCGAGCAGAGAACGGAACAGGAAAAGGCGGTGATCTCGACATCGCCGCAGCGAATAATATGTTGCTCACCAACGACGGTGTCATCGCATCCGATACTGTCACCTCCGGAAAGGCTGGCAGCGTAGAGGTGACCGTTGCGGGAACCCTCGCGGTCCATAACGGCGCATATATCGATTCCTCCACCTATTCTTCCGGTGATGCCGGGTCGGTGAAGGTCAGTGCCAGCAGCCTCACGCTTGAGCGCGCTGCCATCAGCAGTGGTACGTATGACCAGGGTTCGGGTAACGCCGGATACGTAGATGTCGCCGCCAGCAACAGCTTGACCCTCCTCAACGGCGGGCTGATCGAGTCGTCCACCTGGTCATCGGGCAATGCCGGAGTGGTGGGTGTCCGTGCGGGCAGCCTCACGATCGATGGGCGGGGAGGTGGCTCGACCGGGATTTTCAGCGTTGCCAGAGACGGCAGCACCGGTCAGGCTGGCCGCGTCGAGGTCGCGGCCAGTGGCAATATCGAGATTCTCAATCAAGGACTCATTACTTCTTCGACCGCCTCGTCGGGTGATGCCGGTTCGGTAAAGGTCAGCACCGGCAGCCTCACGATCGAGGAGGCCGGCATTGCCAGCGGTGCTTTTGGAACGACCGGCATGGCGGGCAGCGTGGAAGTCCTTGCCCGCGACCATATTGCGATTCGCAGCGGAGGAATCATCACCTCCTCGACCACATCGTCTGGCGATGCCGGTTCGGTGAAGGTCAGCAGCGGCAGCCTCAGCATTGACGGCCAGGGGGCCAACATCAGCAGTGCTGCGTTCGGAACCACCGGCAAGGCGGGCCGCGTGGAGGTCGTTGCCAGCAAAGATATCGGAATTCGCAATGGAGGATACATCACTTCCTCTACCTCGTCGACGGGCATGGCGGGCAGTGTGGAGGTCGACGCTGCAGGGAAGATCGAGATTCTCAACGGCGGGTATGTCTACTCCTCTACCTTCGCTTCCGGGCATGCGGGATCGGTGCAGGTCAGCGCCGGAGAGATAACCATCGATGGCCAGGGCTCGGTGAACAGTACGGGTATCAGCAGTGGCGCTTCCTCCGGCAGCACGGGCAACGGCGGGAGCGTATACGTACTGGCCACCGGCAAGCTCGAGCTGCTCAACGCCGGCAGAATCGATTCCTCGACCCTGTCCTCGGGGGATGCAGGATTGGTGAGAATCAGCGCGGGCAGTCTCACCATCGATGGCCAAGGCTCCGCGGAGACTGGCATCAGCAGCGGCGCTTATGGAACGACAGGCAAGGGCGGCAGCGTCGAGGTGGCCGCGACCAGGAATATTTCACTGCTCAACGCCGGCAAAATCGATTCCTCCACCTTGTCTTCTGGGGATGCGGGTTCGGTGAGAGTCAGCACCGGCAGCCTCACGCTTGCCGGCGAAGGGACTCGCATCAGCAGCGGCGCCTACGGAACGACCGGCAAGGGTGGCAGTGTGGAAGTAACGGCCACTGAAAACATTTCGCTGCTCGACGCTGGCAGGATCGATTCCTCGACCTTGTCTTCGGGGGATGCGGGTTCGGTGAGAATCAGCACCGGCAGCCTTACCCTGGCTGGCCAAAGGACGCGCATCAGCAGCGGCGCTTACGGCACAGCTGGCAATGGGGGCAGCGTCGAAGTCGTTGCCACTGAACAGGTTTCGCTGTTCGGCGCCGGCAGAATCGATTCCTCGACCTCGTCCTCGGGGGATGCGGGATCAGTGAAGGTCAACGCCGGCAGCCTGATCATCGATGGCCAGGGCTCGACAGCGGGTATCGGCAGTGCGGCTTTCGGTTCAACGGGCAAGGGGGGTAGAGTCGATGTGGCGGTCAGCGGGAACATTTCGATCTTCAACGGGGGATATATCAATACCTCGACCTTCTCTTCAGGGGACGCGGGTTCGGTGAGGGTCAGCGCCGGCAGCCTCAACATCGATGGTCAGGGTGCAGGGGCCGGCATTGGCAGCGATCCTTTTGGAGCGTCAGGCAACACGGGTAATGCTGGAAGCATTGATGTGGCAGTGCTTGGTCATTTTCATATGCTCCGGGGGGGATACATCGATGCCTCGACCTTTTCCGCTGGTGATGCAGGCTCGGTAAAGGTCAGGGCTGGCAGTCTCAGCATCGATGGTCAAGGCTTGGGGGCGGGAATCACCAGCGGTGCTTATAACGGAAGCACCGGCAGAACGGGCAATGTGGAGGTGCTGGCGACCGGAAACATGGTCATTCTCGACGGGGGGTATATCGATTCTTCCACCACCTCTTCTTCCGATGCGGGAGCGGTCAAGGTGTTCGCCCATCACCTCACGATTGATGGGCACGGGTACAAAACCGGGATCTCCAGCGATGCGGCATTCGGCAGCACCGGCAAGGCGGGCAGCGTCGATGTGCAGGCGACCGGAGGGATTGCGATTCTCGGCGGAGGACGCATCGATACCTCGACTCATTCTTCCGGCCAGGCGGGTTCAGTCAAGGTCAGCACCGCCGGACTCAGTGTCGATGGCCAGGGATTCACCCTGTCTGGAACGGGTGTCTTCAGCAACGCAGAAGCGCTTTCTGCGGGTCAGACCGGCAGCGTGCTCGTATCCGCCAGCGACCGCATCACGCTCGCCAATGGCGGTGGCCTATCGGTCCAGAACTTCGCG
>NZ_JDST02000003.1:0-139465 GCF_000584975.1 Candidatus Accumulibacter cognatus
CCGAAACGCATAATGAGCCAAGACTTCCCAAAGATCAAGCCGCTAGGCGTTCAGCCAGAGGAGCCAGCGGAACTTGCACGGGTGCAACAAATCGGCCGGATCGGCCGCCGCCCAATCTATCGACGATCGTTATCATCCATACATAACAGTCAGTTACGGTCTGCTATCAGGGGCAGAGGCAATACGAAAACGTTACACCGCTCTCGAATCCCGAAGCCGAGTCGGAAGTAAAAGGAGGAATTCGCGGAGCCATGCCCCTTGCACATCGGGTGATTCTGGCGTGCAATCCGGAATACACCCTTCAAGGGAGGGGAAATGGTCATCGCTTTCATGATCAGGGGGGTTGGAAAAGTCATGACCCTTAGGCGGCATGCATGGCTCGAAGGTGTAACACTGCGTCGCCCGGCAGTCCTTCGATTTGTTCATTAACTACATGAATTAATGTTGATATAACAGCTCCTCCCGGTTCTTCGGCGAGTTTCTGATGGTGTTTTGTTACACCCCCAAAGGCCTCGCTAAGGCTTCGGAGATTGCTTCCAGGACTTTGATTTTAAGCGGGAACAATATTTTTGTTGTAGCTGGTACGCATTATGCTTCAAGCCCATCATGTGAAAACGGACCCACCGGGATTCCGTTCTCGCCGTCCGACCTATCGCTTACTGATGACCATTTTCCAACCAACATCGCAGCAGAAGACAGGTGAATGCCATGACCACCATCGCCGTATCGCAAGTTGTGAGTAGAGTCCGTTCGTCCGTGGGTGCGGCCGATACCCCGGACTTTTTCAGCATGATCGACCAACAGGCAAGGATGATCGTGAATCTGGCGAGAGTTGTTGCAGAGATGTGTTGCAGGGGAAGGAATCGGCGCATTCGCTGCGCCTGATCGATTTGGAGCAGCACCGGCAGGAACTGCAGCGGCGGCATCAGGCGGTCGTTGATTCACTCCCGCATTCCGGACTTGAAGAGATTCGTTCGACCATGGAAGCCCTGGATCGGGCGGCAGCCGTGCTGATCCGGACCGCTCGCGACTGCCTTTCGGGGGGCTCAAACCCGGACGCCACCGTCTTCCAGATGATGGGGGTGATTCGGAAAGCGATCGAGAGCCTGCGGCATGGCTACACCCGGCTGGCTAATGGATCAACCGTTGCCGAGTTCGATGCCGATGCGGCCATCGCCAGCCAGCGTGCGCTGGTTTGCTGGCGGACGTTCGACGACCAGCGGGAGGTGGCGGCCGCCGAGGGGTGGCACCGGACTTCGCCATCGGGAGTTTCTCCGGATCGTTCGTGCCGGCTGAATGGTCTGTACGAAAATCTCTACGACATCGCTCGCGAACTTTCTAGGGCCGGCGTCATTCTCAAAGTATGGTCGCGGCAACTTTACGGGGCCGTCAGTCCTGCCCGCTTGCCGCAATAGTGTTTGTGGCCCGCTGACAGGCGCGCATTTCAAGAAGTACCGGCCGCTGAGGGCAAGTTGCCTACCAGCGGGTCAGGTGGCAGTTTTTTTATTTCAGGCAGGAGAAGTCATCATGGAAACTCAAGTGCAAGCTGCGTCAAGGTCCGTCACCTCGCGTTCTATCGAAAGCGATCTCGACAGCTATCTGGATGCCATCGCTGACGCAACGGCGATTTTCCGGGAAGCGGTAGACGCTTACCTGAACAGCGAATCGGAAGGGGCATGCTGGCGGCACGCCGGAAAGCTTTCTGATCACCTGCGCCTGCTCGACGACCTGCAACAGAAATTCGAGACCCGCATACACCCGCAATCGGCACTGGGGAATCTGGTGTGCGGAATGATCGACCCGCTGAACGGCGTGAGCCGCTTGCTCAAGGACATGAAGCGGCAGATCACCGGTTTTGCCATCGAATCGGGGTTTTCCAGTCCCCACCGCTATGTGCCTGCGAATCTGGTTGCGGATGTTCAGGAACTGACCGATGAGGTGTGCACCGCGGTTGATGTGTTGGTCGAAAGCTATCGGCCGTCGTTGCTGTGGTGGGAACAACCATCGCCGGGCAAGGCAGAGCGAGGCGTCAGTTGGTACGAAAATCAGGCAGACCGTCTCTCGATGCAGATCCTCAGAAAGATCTTTGCCGACGACAGCCTCGATCTCGAGGTGAAGCTGCCGCTGGCGCAACTCGTCGAGGAGATCGACCGCGTGGCGGACCAGGCCGAAGGTATTGACCAGGGGCTGCGAGCTCGCTTCCGGGCGGGTCTGCCAACTGTCGATGCCGGAGAAACGCACTAAGTCCTTTATCGCGGTCAAAGCTGAGCAGGCCGTTCCTGATCCGGTGGTCCATTGCCGGGGTCCGGCCTTGCGCTGAACAAGGATTTGGACAAGAACCATCCGTGTCAGATTCGTCGCAGCATCGCGTGTGGCCCAGGCTGCGTAGCCTGGGCCACTTTGCTGGAAAGGGCGTCGCTTGGCTCGTGCAGGCCGTCTTCTGGTCTGTTGCGAGATGTGTTGATGCGGGACCGAAGAGGGGCCTGGATTTATGGAACTGGCAATCAAGTTCAAGAATGACAAGCTGGTCGGCGATTTCTGGGGAGGGTTGGCTGCGATGCTGGTCGCTCTGCCGTCGGCAATCGCTTTTGGCGTCACCATCTACGCCTCGATCGGCCCGGCATACGCCGGCCTGGGTGCCCTGGCCGGGATTCTCGGAGCCACCGCGCTTGGCTTGCTGGCCCCAGCAATGGGGGGAACCAACCGCCTGATTACGGCGCCGTGTGCTCCGGCTGCGGCGGTTCTCTCGGCTTTTGC
This sequence comes from Candidatus Accumulibacter cognatus, assembly GCF_000584975.1. Taxonomy (NCBI): domain Bacteria; kingdom Pseudomonadati; phylum Pseudomonadota; class Betaproteobacteria; genus Candidatus Accumulibacter; species Candidatus Accumulibacter cognatus. The sequence continues at coordinate 2,758 of NZ_JDST02000003.1, forward strand.
GATTGAACTCGTACAGCATGGCGTGGCTGCGCCGTCGATCGTACTGATGTTGACCGCGCTCGGCCTGGTTTCAGGGCTGGTGCAACTGATGCTGGGTTTCATGGGGATCGGGAGCCTGATCAAGTACATTCCGTTTCCGGTAGTCAGCGGCTATCTGACCGGTGTTGGTCTGATCATCATCGGCAGTCAGATCCCGAAACTCCTGGGGGCTCCCGGTGGTACGGCGTGGTGGCGGGCACTGAGTTCACCGGAAATGTGGCAGTGGCAGAGCGCGCTCATTGGCGCCGTGACGGCCGGGGTGATGGTCACCGCACCGATGCTCACGCGCGTCGTGCCTGCGGCCATTCTCGGCCTGTTGGCCGGGGTGCTGACCTATTTCGGACTGGCCACGGTCGACGAGTCGCTGCTGGTCGTCGAAGGCAACAAGCTGATCATCGGCCCGCTGGGGGGAACGGCGTCAAGCATGTTCGAGGCGATCACCGGCCGCTGGCAGGAAATCGGCGAACTCAAGCTGAGCCAGATCGGCAGTCTGCTCGGACCGGCTTTTACGCTGGCCGTTCTGCTGTCGATCGACACTCTGAAAACCGCCGTCGTTCTCGATGCCCTGACCCGCAGCCGCCATGATTCCAACCGCGAGTTGATCGCACAGGGTCTTGGCAATGTCGCTTCGGCCTGTGCCGGCGGCATGCCCGGCGCTGGTCAGATGGGGGCGACGCTGGTCAATCTGGCAAGTGGTGGCCAGACCCGCGTCTCCGGGGTCGTCGAAGGGATCATGTCCCTGATCGCCTTTCTCGCCCTGGGGGCGTTCATCGCCTGGATTCCGGTAGGAGCGCTGGCCGGCATCCTGATCGTCGTCGGCATCCGCATGATCGATCGGCACAGCCTGCATCTGCTGGAGTCGCCGTGGACCCTGATGGATTTCATCGTCATCGTGGCGGTGGTCGCCGTGGCGGTCGGTTACAGCCTGATCGCCGCCTCCGGCGTCGGCATCGCCCTGGCGATGTTCCTGTTCATCCGAGAACAACTGAGCAGTACGGTGATTCGCCGCAAGATGGACGGCGGTAGCCGTTTTTCGAAGCGAGTGCGCCTGCGCAAGGACATGGCCATCCTCGAAAAGGAGGGTTACCAGTCGGTCATTCTCGAGTTGCAGGGCAGCCTTTTCTTCGGCACCAAGGACCAGTTGTACACGGCACTGGAACCGGAACTCGGCAAACGCAAGTACATCGTACTCGACATGCGGCGCGTACAGTCGGTCGATGTAACGGCGGTGCATCTCTTGAGTCAGATACGTGATTCGCTGATCGAACGCAATGCTTTCCTGATCTTCAGCAGCCTGTCGCATACCCTGCCGAATGGCCGGAATATTGCCGAGTTCTTCGACCAGATGGAACTGACGACGATGACCGACCATGTCAAGGTATTCGGTCAACTCGATGACGCCGTCGAGTGGGTTGAGGACCAGATACTTGACCAGGGTCAGAGTACCGTGCCGACAACCGAAGTGACGGCACTGGAACTGAAGGATCTCGAACTCTTCAAGGATCACAAGGAAGAGACCCTGATCGACCTGGAAGCAGCCTTGCAGCGACGCTCGCTGGCCAAGGACGAGAAGGTGTACGCGTTTGGCGACCCTGGCAACGAGCTCTATCTGATTCGCAAGGGCGCAGTCCGCATCACGCTGCCGAGCCCTGTCGAAGAAGGCGGCCACCACGCGCTGACCTACGGGCGCGGCGACTTCTTCGGCGGCATGGCTTTCCTGTCGCAGATGACCCGCCTCAACGATGCGACTGCGCTCGAAAATACCGAACTCTTCGTCCTCCAGCGCGAGCAGTTCATCACTCTCAGGGAAGAGCACAAACGTCTGGCGTGTACCCTGGTCGAGGAACTTGCCAAGGTGCTGGCCTTGCGCCTGCGCTATGCCGACAAGGAACTGATGGCCATGCAGGAATAGGTAATCTGGGAGCCACTGCTCCACCTCCGGCATCATCAGATCGATGGTGGGCGGGTCTGTTCTGTAGTTCCGAGCGGATGTGCCGGGTCGATACCTCCGCAGCGAAACACGAACGACTTTTTCAGAGGGATCTGCAGTGTTTGCAAGGAATCTGAATGAAAATGGGCTATCATCACGCGCGCCAATGGCTATTGAATACCGCCAACCCGAGGGAGAACGAGGATGTTTCAGCATATCTTGCTGCCGACCGATGGCAGCCAACTGTCCCGAGATACCGCACAACGCGCGGTTGACTTTGCCAAGGCGGCCAATGCCACCATCACTGCTCTGTATGCCAAGCATCCCGGACAGGAATCGGAGAGCTATGGCAGCATGGTCGAGCCCGCCGTGCTCGCGCAGATGGTTTCGGGTTCCGAAGGGAAGGCCAACGAATATCTCGGTTTCATCAAGAAACTGTGCAAGGACGCCGGGGTTGCGTGCACGGCGCTCGCGGTGGTGAGTGAGAGCCCCTGGGAGGCGATCATCAACGCCGCCGAGGACCATAACTGCGATCTCATCTTCATGTCCAAACATGGCCGCGGCGGTCTGTCGTCGCTGCTCCTCGGCAGTGAAACCTACCGGGTGCTGACCCACTCCAGCATCCCGGTTCTCGTCTACCGCCCGCCCGAGATCGACGCGAGCCGCCGCAAGGCCAAAGCCCGCGAAAAAGAACGGAAAAGGGCTTGAACGAAGGGCATGACCGCAGCTGGCAACTGTGGCACTCGGCTGGACCGTTGATTCGCCAGGCCATAATCATGGTGCCGCACGCTGCCGATCTGTGATGATCATTATCCTTCTTCAATGACCCCTGGCTACTGGCATCAGGCCTCTGCAGATCTCGCAATGCTCGACCCGGTACTGGCCACCCTCGTTGGGCGTTTTGCCGGAACCGCGCTGGTTTCGCGTGGTGACCCCTTCGTGACCCTGCTGCGGTCGATCGTCGGTCAGCAGATTTCCGTGCAGGCTGCCGACAGTGTCTGGGCGCGCTTTCTCGCCGCCATGCCGCCGGCGGTGACCCCGGCCGCAGTGCTTGCCATTGAAGCCGCGACGCTGCGTCGCTGCGGACTGTCGGCGCGCAAGGTCGAGTATGTGGTGGATCTCGCGCGCCATTTCGACGGTGGACAGATTCACCCTGATCGCTGGACGACGATGAGCGATGCCGAGATCACTGCAGAATTGACTACAGTGCGCGGCATTGGCGTGTGGACCGCCGAGATGTTCCTGATCTTCAATCAGTTGCGTCCAGACGTATTTCCCCTCGATGACCTCGGCCTGCAGAAAGCCGTGGCCATTCACTATTGTGCTGGAGAACGGCCGGGGCGGCGATTGCTTGCCGAGTACGGCGAACGCTGGCGGCCGTGGCGTTCGGTGGCGACCTGGTATCTCTGGCGCAGCCTCGATCCGCTACCCGTCGAATACTGAACCGGCACGCCAGCACGCCTCAACGAGGCGTCGGGAAGACCTTTCAGGTTAGAATAGGGCGCTTTCAGATCAGCATGATTTCAGACTGCCTTAGATGAAAACCAGTTTTCTCGACTTTGAACAGCCCGTGGCCAGGATCGAGGAACGGATCGAATCGCTGCGCGCTGCGCAGGAGGATTCTGCCGTCGATATTTCCGATGCCATCACGCGCCTCGAACAGAAGGGTCAGAACCTCATCCGGGAGATCTATGACCGACTTTCGGCCTGGCAGGTCTGCCAGGTGGCACGGCATCCACAACGGCCTTACACGCTCGATTACCTGCGTCTGATCTTCACCGACTTTGAGGAACTGCACGGGGACCGGGCTTTTGCCGACGATCACGCGATCGTCGGCGGCCTGGCACGCTTGAAGGGTGATCCGGTGATGGTGATCGGCCACCAGAAGGGGCGAGATACCAGGGAGAAGATCTTCCGCAACTTTGGCATGCCACGCCCGGAGGGCTACCGGAAGGCCTTGCGGCTGATGCGCCTGGCCGAAAAGTTCCGCATTCCGGTGCTGACCTTCATCGACACGCCGGGCGCCTATCCTGGCATCGATGCCGAAGAGCGTGGCCAGTCCGAGGCCATCGGACGCAATCTCTATGTGATGGCGGAATTGCAAGTGCCGATCATCGTCACCATCATTGGTGAGGGGGGCTCTGGGGGAGCGCTGGCGATCGGCGTCGGCGACTGGGTGCAGATGCTGCAGTACTCGACCTACTCGGTGATTTCCCCGGAAGGCTGTGCGTCGATTCTTTGGAAGAGTGCAGACAAGGCGAGCGAGGCAGCCGAAATCATGGGCATCACCGCGGCGCGGCTGCACTCCTTGGGTTTGGTCGACCGCGTCGTCAGCGAACCAGCCGGGGGTGCCCATCGTGATCATCAGGCGATGGCGAAGAATCTCCAGCAGGCCTTGCAGGAAGCGCTGCAGCAACTGCAGGCGCTGCCGCTGGCCGATCTGCTCAAGGCGCGCCTGGACCGCCTGCTGGCCTATGGTCGGGTTACAGGGCAAGCGCAGCGCTGAGCTTTCCCAGCTGTCAGCCGATCGGCAGATCCAGCAGGCGCTCTCGGCATTCCTCAGCACGCGCGTGGCTCCTACAGCGCGCTTGTGCGTCGGTTTTTCCGGTGGCCGCGACTCGCTGGTTCTGTTGCACGCGCTGGTTGCGTTGCGCTCGTCGAACCCGGCTTTTGAGTTGTCGGCGGTGCATGTCCATCATGGACTGAGCGCCAGTGCCGACGCTTGGGCCGGATTCTGTAGCGATTTCTGCAAGCGTTGCGGCGTGCCCCTCACAATCGTTCGCGTCGAGGTACCGCGGGGCAGTGCCGAAGGGCTGGAAGCCGCAGCGCGCCGCCTGCGACATGCGGTGTTTGGCGGCTGTTCTGCAGACTGGCTGGCGCTGGCGCATCATCGCGACGATCAGGTCGAGACGATGCTGTTCAGATTGCTGCGCGGTGCCGGGGTCAGTGGTGCCACCGGGATGCCCGCCGAACGAGGACAGAGCGGCGGCCCGCGGCTGATTCGTCCGCTGCTTGACGTGCCAGGCGCGGTGATCGCGCGTTACGCACAAGAGCAGTCGCTGGCCTGGGTGGAAGACGAGAGCAATGGCGATTCGCGCTACCGCCGGAACTACTTGCGGCATGAGGTGATGCCGCGCATCGAGATGCAGTTTCCCGGTGCGGCAGAGTCGCTGGCGCGTGCCGGGCGCCACTTTGCCGAAGCCGCGCTGCTGCTCGAGGAACTGGCGCAGGCCGATCGGGCGCTGGCGGCGACTTCCTCGGGGCGGATCGGTCTGGCCCGTTTCAATTCGCTGAGCACGCCAAGAGCGCGCAATCTGTTGCGTTCCGAGCTGCTTTCAGCGGGCTTTCGTGCCCCCGCGGCGCGCTGGCTTGATGAGGCCTTGCGCCAGTTGTCGACGGTCGATGCGGTTTCAGAAACCTGCATCCGCTCAGCCGATGGGGAAATCCACGCCTACCGGGGAGAATTGCATGTCTGTCGCCGGCCTTCAGCCGTTCCCGCGGGCGACCTGCCCTGGTGTGGTGAGGAGGAACTACCGTGGGGGGCTGACCGCGTCACATTCACGCCGACCACGGGCGCCGGCATCAACCGTCACAGGCTCTCCGGCGCGCCGCTCCGGATCACTTCCCGGCAAGGCGGTGAACGCCTGCAACCTGACCCTCGGCGACCCTTGAGAACCCTCAAGAATCTGCTGCAGGAGGCCGCCGTTCCACCCTGGGAACGGTTCCGCCTGCCACTGCTGTGGAGTGGTGAGCATTTGGTCTGGGTGGCCGGGATCGGCGTCGATGCGGCCTTTGCCTGTCCTCCGGGTGAGCCTGGACTCCTGCTAGCCTGGCAGAGGGTCGTTCCGCCGCCCGCCGGTCATCTGTTCTCGCAGCGCTGAAAGCGGCGCTCGCTCAGTGTGGTCAACGCTTTCCGGCCAGGAGTTGTGCCAGTTCGACAGCCGTCCTGACGCCCATTTTTTCGAAGAGATTGGCGCGATGGACTTCGACGGTGCGCATGCTGATCTGTAGTTCGTCGGCGATCACCTTGTTGAGCTTGCCGGCCAGAATCCTTTCCATGACCTGTCGCTCGCGTGTCGTCAGGCGGCTGCAGAGGGTATTGACCGAATCCGCACCCGATGCTGCAGCGCGCTGGTCCTTGTCGAGCTGCAGGGCTTCGATGACGCGATTGACGAGTTCGTTGTCGTTGCAGGGCTTCTCGACAAAATCAAAAGCGCCTTTCTTGAGCGCCGAGACGGCCATCGGCACGTCGCCATGACCGGTCAGAAAGATCACCGGCAGGCGGTTGCCACGCTCGCACAAGACATCAAACAGCTCTGGACCGCTCATTCCGTCCATGCGGATGTCAAGCAGCAGGCAGCCGCTGAGCTCTGGTTGCCAGACGTCCAGGAAGTCCTCGGCCGAGGGGTAGCTGAGGCAGGCGACACCACGTGACTCGAGCAGCCAACTGAGTGAATCGCGGATGGCCTCGTCGTCGTCGACGAGATAGGCGTGCGGGGTCATTGCCGGCCGATCGGGAGCGTCATGACAAAGATCGAACCGCCCTCGGGATTGCTCTCGACCCAGAGGCGGCCGTGGTGAAATTCGATGATCGAACGACAGATGTTCAGTCCCATGCCCATGCCGTCGGCCTTGGTCGAGAACAGGGGGGTGAACAGTTTCTCTTCGATTTCCGGCGGAATGCCGGGGCCATGATCGATCACCCTGATTTCCATCTGGTTCTCCCGCTGGCTGAGCTTGACCGTCAGGCGCCGCCGATCGGCCGGGGCTTCAGCCATTGCTTCGATGCCGTTACGCATCAGGTTGAGCAGAACCTGTTCGATCATCACCTGGTCAGCCAGCAGTTCCGGACGCATCCCCTGGATCTCGCGGACGATACGCACGCCACGGCTCTTGGCGGCCCCTTCGATGAAGCCGATGCTGTCATCGACCGCCTCGGCTAGGTCGCAGGGAGCGAGTTTGGGCTCACTCTTGCGCACGAAGTCGTGCACGCGGCGAATGATGTGGCCCGCCCGCTGCGCCTGCACCGCCAGTTTGCCGAGCGCTTCCTTGAGCTGCGTAGTGGTGAAATTGCCGGATTCGAGCTTGTTCAGGCAGCCCGTGTTGTAGCTGGTGATCGCCGCCAGTGGCTGATTCAGCTCGTGCGCCAGCGTCGACGCCATTTCGCCCATGGTCACCAGGCGCGCGGTGACCTGCAGTTTTTCCTGCTGCTGGCGGGCGAGTTCCTCGGCGTGCTTGCGCTCGGTCACGTCGATGATAGATCCCATCCAGCCGGTCTGCCGGCCATCAGCGTCGATCAGCGGGGCTTCGTAGATGAGGGCGTCGAAGCGGCTACCGTTCTTGTGCATCAGACGAATTTCGAAGCCCTCGTGTGGCGCCTTGCCCTGCAGAACGCGATTGTTGAGCAACAGTGTCCGTTCCATTTCTTCGGGTGCCCAGTAGGGCATGGGCGGTTCCCGGCCGATCAATTCTTCGGCGCTGAATCCGACCATCTGCAGGAAGGCGGGGTTGGCGTAGGTCACTCGGCCATCGAGGTCGCGCGCGCGCATGCCAATCACCAGCGAATCTTCCATCGCCTTGCGGAAAGCATACTCCGAGCGCAGAGCCTGTTCGGCAAACAGGCGTCTCTGGATCAGTCCGCGCACCGCCCACAGGCTCCAGAAAACCGCTGCGGCAAGAATGATGATCAGTGTCGCAATCAGGGTTTGCGCCAGGTTGTCCGCGCCACGGTAAACCGTCACCTGGAGCACCATGCCATAGCCGGGTGGGTCGAGGCTGACCGGGTAGCTGAGCGTAGTTGGTGAGGCGTCGATCTTTGACTTGCTGGCCAGCAAGCTGCCGTTGCCGTCGACGATGCGCACCTGGTATTTTTCGGCGAACCACCAGGGGATCTGCTGTTTGAGCAGGCCGTTGAGCGAATAGACTCCGAGCAGGATGCCTCGGTAGTGGCCGTCGTCAAAGATCGGGACATACACCTCGAACTGGCTGTTCTCGGTCGTCCGATAGGCATCGCTGTAGATGGGTTTGCCCAGGCGTGCCAGTTCGATTGATCGTTTGAGGGGGTCCTCGCCAGATGTTTCCTGTCCGGCCCGCGGCAGGCTCTGCGTCGGCATTCCGTGAAGGATTCTGGCCCCCGCGTCGAGCCACAGCAACTGCCGAAGTTCGGGGTTGTTCTTGAGAATGTGGCGGGCACGCAGGTCGAAGATTTCCCCTGGCTTTCTTGCCCGTGCCAGGTCGAGTGCGAGTTGCTGCAGCTGCTCGGAATTGCCTTCGAGGTGAAAACGCATGCTTTGCTCAAGCCAGAGTACATCGGCAATCAGGGTCGAACGCTGGTCATCGACTTCGTTGCGGTGCAGCAACCACAGCAGTGCGATCAGCAGTACCAGCAGCAGACCAACCGCCAGCTTGAGGATCGATAAATACCAGTTCGACCACTTCAGCGAAGTAGGGCGTCGGCGGTCGTACTGGTAGGAGAGGGCAAGCTCTTTCATGACGGCTAATCTTACACTGCCTGGCATAATGTCTGGCGTCCGCTTCCCCTCCGTTCTGCGGCGCGCTGAGAAGAGAAGCGGCCATCCGCGTTTTTCCCTCCGCTTACGGCTGTCGGCCAGCCGTTTTCCGGAAAATTCGCGAAGCCGGATCCTGCCGGTAGAAACCGGCTAGTTGTGCGTAGAGCGCCGGATATTCGGTGCGCAGGAGCGCGGGTGTCTCAAAAAACGCTTCGCTCATGACTGCGAAGAACTCGCCTGGGTTCTCGCTGGCATAGGGGTCGAACAGCATTTCCTGCGCGCTGTCTGCGGAGGCGTCGACGCGCGCGCAGAAATCGTCGTAAGCAGTGTCCAGAACCTGTTGCCAGTGGCTCGGCGATAGCTGTGCGGGCAGCGGCGGGATGCCGTTCGCCTCGCCATTGCGCATGTCCAGTTTATGCGCGAACTCGTGGATCACCACGTTATAGCCACTCCCGGCCATCTGCGCGTCGCGCCACGAAATCAGCAGTGGTCCGCCGTCCCAGGCCTCGCCTGAAGCCAATTCCTGATACTCGTGGACAATGCCGAATTCGTCCTCGACGCTGCGCGGGATGATGAATTCGTCTGCGTAGACGATCACCCCTACCCAGCCACGATAGTAGTCGAGGCCGAGTTCGAGGATCGGCAGGCAACCCTGCGCGGCAATCGAGACACAGATCGCATCGGACAGTTCGAGTTCACCAACGGCAGTGAATTCCTTCTCGGCCAGGAAACCTTCGGCTAGACGGCGAAGCCGCAGTTGTTCGTCCTTGTTGAGTGCCTGGAGGAACGGCAGCGCTGCAATGACCACGTTCCAGAGGGCATCCGGCACTGGCGCCTGGCGATGCCGCAGCCAGCAGAGCAGTTTGTCGATCATTCGGTTTTCGTTTGCGGCAGGGTCGCCGTGGTCAGGTAAATGCCGGCGAAGATCAAGGTGATGCCGAGATAGTGATGGAGCTGCGGAATCTCGTCGAGAAAGATCGCCGAAAGGAGCGTTCCGAACACTGGCATCAGGTGAATGAACAGGCTGGCCTTGCTGGCTCCGACCTCGGCAACGGCGCGGTTGTAGAACACATAGCCGAGGAAGCCGGGAAATATCCCGGTGTAGGCGATTCCCGCCAGCACGCCGGCCGAGACCCGGATCGTCTTGCCCTGCGCGATTTCCCAGGCGTAGCCGGGGGCCAGCGCGAGCAGGCCGACGATTGTGAATGCGGCGAGCAATAGCATCGGGTTTACGCCGGCCGGCCGCCATTGCAGTCCAATGGTGTACAGTGCCCAGGTAAACACTGCCGCCAGCATCCACAGGTCACCGACATTCAGACTCAGCCTGGCCAGAGTCTCGACCTCGCCGCGGCAGACAATCGTTGCGACACCAATGAAGGAGAGCAGCACACCGAGGCACTCGACGCTGCGCAGATGCTTGTTCAGAAAGATCCACGACAGGGTGATCGTGGCGATCGGAATGAAGGAGTTGAGCAGAACGGCGTTGGTTGCCGGAGTGTATTGCAGGCCGATGTAAGCCAGCGTGTTGTAGCCGCCGACACCGAGCAGGCCGAGAACGATGATGGCCTTCCAGCCGGATCGCAGCAGCGGCCACTGCGCGCGCAGGTGGGGCAGGGCCAGCGGCAACACCAGTGCCAGAGCGATTGCCCAACGCCAAAAGGCGAGCGAGAGCGGCGGCACTTGGTCGCGAATGGCGCGTCCGATGACCATGTTGCCCGACCAGAACAGAGTGGTCAGCACGAGCAGCAGATAGGGATGTTGCAGGTTGGCAGGCATCGACGGCAAGCGGGAGGTAAAGGCGCATTATGCATGAATGCCCGGAGATGACCTTATAATGAGCTGATGGTTTCCGTCGTGCACTCGGTCGCCGCCCAGAGCGACCTCGAACAATCCCTGCTGATGCTCGGCGAAGGTCTCGCTGCGGCCGAGGTCGAGCGGCTGCAACGGGCCGTCGACTTTGCCCGTTCGATCTATGGCCATCGCCTGCTCGGCAGTGCCGAGGATGTCTGGGGGCACGCACTGGGAATGGCGCTGATCATCGCCGGTTTGAAGCTTGACGCGGATTCACGGCTGGCGGCACTGCTCTTTGCAGTGCCAGCGCAACTCGAACATGGCTTGCTCCAGATAGAGCGCGATTTTGGACCCGGCGTTGCGCAACTGGTCAACGGGATTTCGCGCCTGAACCGCATGCGGCCAATCACGCGGGGTTTTATCGCCCATTCCGTCGACAGTAGTGAAAAGAATCCGCAGGAAATGAAAGCGCAGATCGAGGTGCTGCGCAAGATGCTGCTGGCCATGGTCGAGGACATCCGCGTGGTTTTGCTGCGGCTGGCCTCGCGCACGCAAACACTGCGCCACTTTGCCAGCGAGCCCGATGAATTGCGCGTGCCGGTGGCACGCGAGACACTGGCGCTCTATGCGCCGCTCGCCAATCGGCTCGGTGTCTGGGAGCTGAAGTGGGAACTTGAGGATCGTTCCTTCCGCTTTTTGCATCCGGCGATCTACAAGGAGATTGCGCGGCACCTCGACGAGAAGAGAACCGAGCGCGAGAGGTTCATCAGCGAAGCCGCTGACCGCCTGCGCCATGAGCTGTTCAACGCTGGCGTCGGCAACGTCGAGATTTCCGGCCGTCCCAAGCACATCTACAGCATCTGGAACAAGATGCGCAAGAAGAAGGTCGGGTTTTCCGAGGTTTACGACGTGCGCGCGCTACGCGTCATCGTTGATGAAGTGAGGGACTGCTACACCACCCTGGGCATCGTGCATCATATCTGGTCTCCGATTGCCCAGGAATTCGACGACTACATTGCGCATCCCAAGGGCAACAATTATCGATCGTTGCATACAGCAGTGCATTGTCCTGATGGGCGCGCGCTCGAGGTGCAGATTCGTACCCGCGAGATGCACAGCCACGCCGAACTGGGGGTTGCGGCACACTGGCGCTACAAGGAAGGCGGCAGCACTCCGGAAGACCGTTACGACGAGAAGATCGCCTGGTTGAGGCAGCTATTGACCTGGCGCGACGAAGTCGCCGATTCCTCTGACTGGGTCAGACACTACAAGCAGGCGGCTTTTGACGAAACGGTCTACATTCTGACGCCGCAGGGCCGTGTCATCGATCTGCCACATGGCTCGACACCGATCGATTTCGCCTACCGCGTGCACACCGACATTGGCCACCGGTGCCGTGGTGCCAAGGTCGACGGTGCACTGGTACCGCTCAACACGATACTGTGCACCGGCCAGCGCGTCGAGATCATTCTTGCCAAACAGGGGGGGCCTTCGCGCGACTGGCTCAACCCTGCGCTGGCCTATCTGTTTACGCATCGCTCGCGTCTCAAGGTCAGACAATGGTTCGCCAGCCTAGCGCTCGAGGATACCCTTGCCGAGGGGCGTGTGGTGGTTCTCCGCGAACTGCAGCGAATGGGGCAGACCAGCAGCAACCTCGACGATCTTGCGGCCAGGCTGGGCTTTGCCTGTAGCGACGATCTGTTCATTGCGGTGGCTCGCGCCAAGTTGAACATGCGTCAGTTGCAGGTGGCGGTGCGCGGGGGTGAGACACCGGTGGATGAGCGTGTGCTCACCGAATTGCCTGTACGCCGGCAACGTGACAGCGATGTGGCTGAAAAGGGAATCCTGATTGTTGGCGTCGATCGCTTGCTGACGCAGCTTGCGGGTTGCTGCAAGCCGGCGCCGCCTGACCCCATCGTTGGCTTTGTCACCCGCGGCAAGGGGGTCTCGGTGCATCGTGCCGACTGCAGCAACTTCTCCAACATGCAGACAAGGCATCCGGAGCGGGTCATCGAAACGAGTTGGGGACGAGGCACCGACAGCGTCTTTGCCGTTGATATCGTGATTGACGCCTACGACCGGCAGGGACTGCTACGCGACGTTTCGGACGTTCTCGCGCGCGAGAAAATCAATGTCATCGCCGTCAACACGCAGTCCCGTCAGGGCAACGCGCATATGCTCTTTACCGCGGAAGTCGGCAGCATCCCGCAGCTCAACCGCACCCTGACCCTGCTGCACTCAGTACAGGGTGTCGTCGGCGCACGCCGCGCGTGAAGTCTTCCAGGGCAGAGGGGACTGGTGTCCCCCTGTCGATTTCAGGCCTGTAGCAATTCGATCAACTCGGCTTGCGACGAATGCGGGCTGGTCCGTGAGCCACGCCGCTGGTGGTAAGTGCCATCGGGTCCGAGTTCCCAGGCCAGGGTGTTATCGGTGAGATAGATCTGCAGGCCTTCGGAGATGACCCGACGCTTCAGTTTGCGGTCGAGCACCGGAAACGCCAGTTCGATACGTCGGAAGAAATTACGCTCCATCCAGTCGGCGCTCGACAGATAGACCTTTTCCTCGCCACCAGCGTAGAAATAGAACACCCGGTGATGTTCGAGCTGACGGCCGATGATCGAGCGTACGCTGATGTTTTCCGACAGATCCTTGACGCCGGCGCGCAAGCCGCAGACACCGCGCACGATCAGGTCGATCTTGACACCTGCCTGAGAGGCTTCGTAGAGCGTGGCGATGGTTTCCGGTTCGAGCAGCGAGTTCATCTTGGCGATGATTCGTGAACGCTTGCCGGCGCGTGCCGCTTCGGCCTCGGCACGAATCGCGGCGACGACGTTCGGCTGCAGCGTGAACGGGGCTTGCCAAAGGTGCGTCAGGGTCTGCGCGCGACCGAGGCCGGTGAGCTGTTTGAAGACTTCATTGGTATCGATACCGATCTCTTCGTTGCAGGTCAGGAGACCGAAGTCGGAGTACAAACGAGCGGTTTTGGGATGGTAGTTACCGGTACCGAGATGCACATAGCGACGCAGGATGCTGTTGCCGGCCTTTCCTTCCTCACGACGGACGATCATCAGCATCTTGGCATGGGTCTTGTAACCGACCACTCCGTAGACGACATGCGCGCCTACTTCCTCAAGCTTGGTTGCCCATCCGATGTTGGCCTCCTCATCAAAGCGCGCCATCAATTCGACGACCACCGTGACTTCCTTGCCGTTCTGCGCTGCTCGCAGTAGCGACTGCATCAATACCGAGTCGGTGCCGGTGCGGTAAACGGTCATCTTGATCGCGACCACCAAGGGGTCGTTGGCGGACTGTTCAAGGAGTTCGATCACCGAATTGAAGCTCTGGTAGGGATGGTGCAGCAGGATGTCGCCGCCACGGATGCTGTCGAAGACACTGTGGCACTTCTGTAGTGCCTTCGGGGTTCCCGGATTGAAGGGTTGAAACTTGAGATCGCTGCGCAGCACCCAGTCGGGCACCTGCATCAGGCGAACCAGATTGACCGGACCGGCGACGCGATAGAGATCGCTCTCGCTGAGGTTGAACTGTCCGAGCAGAAACTGGGTCATCGCTTCCGAGCAACTGTTGGCCACTTCGAGCCGTACAGCGTCACCGAAATGGCGCTGTGGCAACTCGCCCTGGATCTTGGCGCGCAGATTGGTGATCTCTTCCTCGTCGACGAAGAGATTGCTGTTGCGCGTGACGCGGAATTGGTAGCAGCCGAGAACCTTCATTCCGGCGAACAACTCGTGTACAAACTCGTGCAGAATCGACGACAGAAAAACGAAGGCGTACTCACAGTCGCCGAGTTCGCGTGGCAGCCGGATGACGCGCGGCAGAACCCGTGGCGCTTGTACGATGGCAGCGCCTGAACTGCGACCGAAGGCGTCACGGCCTTCGAGTTCGACGGCGAAATTGAGACTCTTGTTGAGTACCCGTGGGAACGGGTGTGAGGGATCAAGGCCGATCGGCGTGATCACCGGCATGACTTCGCGGAAGAAGAAGCCGCGGATCCATTCACGCTGCGCGTCGTTCCAGTCCCCGCGTTTCAGGAAGCGGATGCCTTCAGTGGCCAGTTGTGGCAGGATCTCTTCGTTGAGCAGCGCGTACTGCTCCTTGACGATCGCGTGAACCTCGTCGCTGACCAGTCGATAGACTTCACGAGCGGTCTTGCCGTCGGTGGTGATCGCCACCGAATTCAGCTTGAGTTGTTCCTTGATGCCAGCCTCGCGAATCTCGAAAAACTCGTCCAGATTGCTGCTCACGATGCACAGGAAGCGCAAACGTTCGAGCAGGGGTGTGCGGGGATTTCTGGCCTGCCAGAGGACTCGCCGATTGAAAGCCAGCAGGCTCATCTCGCGATTCTGAAAATATTCCGGCGGGAACCCGCTGGCGGTCTGGATGGGAGGGGTTTCAGTGGTCGTGGCGACGATATTCATGAGTGCGTTCCGTCAGGAAAGATAGATCAGCAAGGGGGATATGAAAGCGAGCATATTACAGCCATCCCTTCGTTGTGGGTCGATTGGCGCGCTGTTTTCTCGATGGTACTGTGCTATCCGTGCTTGCCAGGGCATGATGTCCTGCCGGCAGTGTAAAATGGCCGGCCTGCAGCCTTTTCTTCGCCGTACAGACCAAAACAGTCATGAGTTACGAACTAATTGCCGGGGTCGACCTGGGTTCCAACAGCTTTCGTCTGCAGATCGGGCGTGTCGTTGGCAATCGCATCCACCCGCTGGATACCTTCAAAGAGAACGTCCGGCTAGGTTCCGGTCTGACCCGTGAGAAACTGCTCGATCATGCCTCACAACAGCGTGCGATCGAGGCCTTGCGGCGTTTTGGCGAGCGTCTGCGCGGTTTCGATCCGGAAACCGTGCGCGCGGTGACCACCGATGCGATGCGGGTGGCACGGAATGCGCGCATCGTGCTACCACAGGCCGAGGCGGCTCTGGGTTTTCCGATCGAGGTCATCGGGGGGCGCGAAGAAGCGCGCCTGATCTTCATCGGTGCGGCGAATGCCCTGCCCGCAGCCAGTCACCGGCGTCTCGTGGTCGATATCGGTGGCGGCTCGACCGAGTTCATCATCGGCGAGAATACCGAACCGTTGCTGATGGAGTCCTTGTTCATGGGCGGCATCAGCTATCGGCAGCGTTTCTTTCCGGAAGGCAAAGTGGACAAGAAGCGCTTCTACTCGGCCGAAGTTGCGGCGGCCCGCGAGGTCGAAGCGATCGCTGCCGACTACCAGCGCTTCGGTTGGCTGGAAGCCGTCGGTTCTTCAGGGTCAGCCCAGGAACTCGCCGACATCCTGGAAATGAACGATCTCAATCCCGAAGGGATCAGCGGCATCAGTCGGGAGGGGCTGGCCAGGCTGCGTCAATTGCTGATTCGGGCTGGTTCCGCGGAAGCACTGGGTTTGCAGGGCATGCGCAGTGACCGCATGATGATTCTTCCCGGTGCCATCGCAATCATGTCCGCAGTATTCTCGGAACTGGCTATCGAACACATGACCTATTCCGATGGCGCGCTACCGCTGGGCGTTCTCTACGATCTGCTTGGGCGCTTCGAGCATCATGACACGCGCGACGAAACGGTCCTCAATTTCCGGCGCCGCTACCAGGTCGACGCGGCACAGGTCCGTCGCGTCGAGCAAACCGCCCTGGCGCTTCTTGGACAGCTGATCAAGCTCGATTCGCCGGAGCACGAGAACAATGTCCACTTTCTGCGCTGGGCAATCTCCCTGCATGAGATTGGCGTCTCGGTGGCGCATACCGAGTTCCACAAGCATGGCGCCTACATCCTGGGTCATGCCGACATGCCGGGTTTCTCGAAGCGCGATCAGGCGCGCCTGGCCCTGCTGGTGCTCGGCCAGCGCGGCAAACTCCAGAAACTGGCTGCCATGCCGATCGGCGATCCGAACTGGCGCCTGGTGTTCTGTCTTCGCCTGGCCGTGCTTCTGCATCGTGCGCGCGACGCTCATCCATTCTCCGAATTGTCGGTTCTCGAAGATCCGGTCGGTTTCCAGCTCGACCTGCCCGTCGGCTGGCAGGAGACCAATCCGATGATGGCCGCAGCACTGGCCGAGGAAGCGCTGCTCTGGCGCCGCATTGGCATCAAGCTGCGAATCCGGTCGACGGTGCCTGGCCAGATTGCAGTACCGCTGGTGCTGTGAAGAAATTCTGAGTGGCCATGGCGGTGGCCGCGATCGAGTCCGTCAAGCATGCCGACCAGGAGCGGCTCGTACTGTCCGGTGACTGGACCCTGGCGACCCTGCCTCAGCCGATTTCTGCGTTTGAACGCTGTCTTTGCGATCTGGCAGCAAGACACCCAGGCTGGGATCTGCGCTCGATCACCCGCCTGGACAGCGCCGGTGCGATCCTGCTGTGGCGCGCCTGGGGAAGACAATGGCCGGCCGTACTGGCGATTTCACCTGGGCATCGGGCGCTTCTCGGACGTATCGAGGGGGTCCGCGTCGATGTCGAGCCGGTCCTGCCGAAGCAGTCACGGTTACTGGCCTGGCTACTCGCCCTTGGTCAGGGGTCGTGGGTCGCCGCCAGCCATCTCCTGGCGATGGTCGCCCTGATCGGCCAGATGATTCTCGACCTCGCTTATCTGTGCGTACACCCACGTGACATACCCTGGCGCGAGTTTTCTGCGAACCTTTACAAGACCGGTGCCCAGGCCTTGCCGGTGACCGCCCTGATCGGATTTCTGATCGGTGTCGTTATTTCCTATCTGTCCGCCCTGCAATTGAAGACCTTCGGTGCCGATGTCTTCATCGTCAATCTGCTCGGCATCAGCATCGTTCGAGAACTCGGGCCGGTGCTGGTCGCGGTACTGGTGGCCGGACGTTCGGGTTCGGCGATGACCGCACAGATCGGGGTCATGCGGGTAACCGAAGAGATCGATGCGCTGGCCACCATGGGCGTCTCGCGCAGCCAGCGTCTGATCCTGCCGAAGGTCCTGGCCCTGGCGGTGGCGATGCCGCTGCTGGTGATCTGGTGCTCGGCCGCAGGAATCATCGGCGGCATGGTGTCGGCGAAGCTGCAGATGGATTTGTCTTACGGCTTCTTCATCGATACCCTGCCCAGGGTGGTGCCGGTTGCCAACGTCTGGATCGGCATTGGCAAGGGTGTGGTTTTCGGTTTGCTGATTGCCCTCATTGCCTGCCACTTTGGCCTGCAGGTCAAGCCGAATACCGAAAGCCTGTCGTCGCGAACGACCACTTCGGTGGTGACCTCGATCACCGTGGCAATCATCGTCGATGCCGTCTTTGCGGTGCTGACGCGCAACCTCGGGATTCCCTAGCGTGCTCAGCGACTGTCGCGGTCAGGCCTGCCCGCGCCGGCTGCCGGCGATCGAGATTCGCGGTCTGTGCACGCAGTTCGGCGATGTCGTGATCCATCGAGACATCAATCTCGACATCGAAGCCGGACAGATGCTCGGCCTGGTGGGCGGTTCGGGCAGCGGCAAAACCACGCTGCTGCGCGAGATCGTCGGGCTGCTGGCGCCGAGCCAGGGGAGCGTCAGGCTTTTTGGCCAAGCGGTGCTCGATCCAGATCCGGCGCGCCGGCGCGCGCTGCGCCGCCGTTTCGGCATGCTTTTTCAGCAGGGAGCACTCTTTTCGGCACTCTCCGTTCATGACAACATCGCTTTTCCGCTGCGCGAACTGCACACGCTCGACGAGGCGATGATTACCGATCTGGTCATGCTCAAACTCGCCATGGTCGAACTTGAAGCGCGGCACGCCCACCTGATGCCCGCTGAGCTGTCGGGGGGCATGGTCAAGCGGGTGGCTCTGGCGAGGGCCCTATCGCTGGAACCCGAACTCCTCGTTCTCGATGAGCCGACTGCCGGCCTCGACCCGGATCGTAGCGAGAACTTCGTCAAGCTGCTCAGAATGCTCCAGAAAGAACTCGGTTTTACGGTGGTGATGGTGACCCACGATCCCGAGACACTGGCCGGGCTGGCGACGCGCCTGGCCGTGCTTGCCGATCAGCGACTGATCGCCTGTGGGACGGCAGCCGAAGTATTGTCGGTCGAGCATCCCTTCATCCGCAATTTTTTCAGTTCCGGGCGCGCCGCGGCGATGGCTTTCGGACAAGGAGCGAGCTAGTCATGGAAAATCGTTCGCATGCCCTGATGGCCGGGTTGTTCACCCTGTTTCTGGGTTTCGCGGGAGCGCTCTCGATCTGGTGGTTCGGTGGCAAGCACGAAGCGACCGTCGAGTACACCGTGGTCACCCGACACAACGTCACTGGCCTCAGCCTGCAAGGGCAGGTGCGTTATCGGGGTATCCGGGTCGGCAAGGTACAGGCGATCGAGCTCGATCCTCAGGATGCACACAATATCCTGATTCGTATCAGTGTCGACAGCAAGGTGCCAGTGACCCGTGCGACGACCGCCAGGCTGGGCTATCAGGGAGTCACCGGCATCGCCCACATTCTGCTTGAAGACAGCGGCAACGATCCGACGCGCCTGGCGGGTGGCAAGGACTCACCGCGCATCGAGATGCGATCCTCCCTGATCCAGGAACTATCGGATTCCGGCGCGGCTGTACTGGGCCAGGCGCGCGAATTCCTGGCCAGCGCCAACCTGGCGCTCGACAGCGAAAACCGGCAGCATCTGGCCACAATTCTGGCCAACCTGGAAGCGACGACCGGTCACGCCAACGAGGTCACACGCCAGTTGCGCCAGTTACTGGCACCGGAAAATCTGCGCCTGCTCCATGCCACCCTGGTGCGTGCCGAGCAGGCGGCAGCCGAGGCGGCGCCGCTGCTGGTCGAATCGCGCCGGCTGATGGTTGGCCTGCAGCCGCTGGGTGAAAAACTGGATCGCCTGGTCGGCGAACCGTCGTCAGACGGGATTACCGCCCTGGTTGCCCGTCTGAATGGGGTTGGCAACGATCTGTCGGGAAACTCGCGCCAGCTCAATCGCGTACTACAGATGCTCGAAGAATCACCGCAGAGCCTTGTTTTTGGTCCGCCTGCGTCTGCTCCGGGACCCGGTGAGGCCGGTTTTGTCGCGCCGCCAAGCCGTGAGGAACGTCCATGAACAGGTTCCTGATCTGGCTTGTCGCTGGTCTGCTCGCTGGCTGTGTCGGCGGCACGCGCAACCTGTCGCCGGCCGAAGTGTACGATTTTGGAGTACCGGTCGAGCCACTCGCCGAAGAAGGGCGCTGGCCGGGCGTGCTGCTCGATATCCGGGCGCCGCACTGGTTTGATGCGCGCGATATCGAGTATCGCCTGCTCTACGAAAACCCACTGAAGTTGC
Organism: Candidatus Accumulibacter cognatus; assembly: GCF_000584975.1. Classification (NCBI taxonomy): domain Bacteria; kingdom Pseudomonadati; phylum Pseudomonadota; class Betaproteobacteria; genus Candidatus Accumulibacter; species Candidatus Accumulibacter cognatus. The sequence goes on from NZ_JDST02000003.1 coordinate 22,291, forward strand.
GAAACTATGCGCGTAGTCATTGGGCGGCAGCGCCGGCGTTACTGTTGTCGCAACGGCTGCGACAGCAACTGGGTTTGCCGGGCGTTGGTGGGCAGATCGCCGCCGGCTGCGTGTTGCGTTTCGAATTGCAGGAATTTTCACAAGCGTTCGATACCCCGCAGCGTAGTCGCGGCATCCTGCAGGGTCAGGCCGGCATCCTCGACGGCAGGCGCCAGCTCGTCGTTGCTGAGCGCCGGCTGCTCATCGAGCAGTCGGCGCCGACCGCCGATGCCCAAGGTGGCGTCATTGCCCTGGTTGCCGCTAGCGAAGAACTCGGGCGAGAGTTTGCTGCGTGGTTGAATGATCTGGAGAAACGTGGCAGGCTGAAGGGCTGTCGGTCAACGGCAGGCGAAAGCCCATCACACTGATATCACCTGAGAGGAGAAGCTGGGGATGCCAAATATTTACCAAGAAGGTCTCGACAAGAATACGGCCAATTACACGCCGCTAACGCCACTGACATTCATTGCCCGTAGCGCTTATATCTATCCCGAGCGCACTGCAGTGATTCACGGTCAGCGTCGCTATAGCTGGCTCGAGACTTTTACCCGCGTCCGACGTCTCGCATCGGCGTTGACCGAGCACGGTATCGGCGAGGGCGACACCGTGGCCGTGATGCTCAACAATACCCCGGAGATGGTCGAGTGCCACTTCGGCGTGCCGGTTACCGGCGCGGTTCTGAATACGCTCAATACCCGTCTGGATGCCGAAACGATTGCTTTCATGCTTAAACACGGTGAGGCCAGGGTGCTGATTACCGACCGCGAGTATTCGCCTACCGTGAAAAAGGCGTTGGCCATTCTGCACAGCCCGATCCTGGTGATCGATGTTGACGATCCCGAGTACAGCGGCCCCGGCGAACGTCTGGGCACGCAGGAGTACGAGCAGTTCATTGCCGGCGGGAGCCCGGAGTTTCCCTGGGGCGGACCGGCTGACGAATGGGATGCCATCTCGCTCAACTACACATCGGGAACCACCGGCAACCCGAAAGGCGTGGTTTACCATCATCGCGGTGCCTATCTCAACTCGATGAGCAACATCGTCAGTTGGGGAATGCCGCCGCATTCGGTCTATCTGTGGACGCTGCCGATGTTCCACTGCAACGGCTGGTGCTTCGTCTGGACGATGGCCGCCAACGCCGGCACCAACGTCTGTTTGCGCCGCGTCGATCCGAAGCTGATATTCGAAGCGATCCGCGCACACGGTGTCACCCATTACTGTGGCGCACCGATCGTGCACAGTCTGATGGCCAATGCGCCGGCCGACTTGCGAGCCGGCATCACACACCAGGTCGCCGGCCTGATCGCGGCCGCGCCGCCGCCGGCCGCGGTCATCGAAGCGATGGCGAACATCGGCGTCGATCTCACACATGTGTACGGCCTGACCGAAACCTACGGGCCTGCGGCGGTGTGTGCCAAACACGCCAACTGGGCCGCGCTGCCGGTGGCCGAACAGGTTGATCTGAACGGTCGACAGGGCGTACGTTACCACGCGCAGGAGGCGATCACCGTGCTCGATCCAGCGAGCATGGAGGAGGTACCCTGGGACAAGGAGACCATGGGCGAGATCATGTTCCGTGGCAATCTGGTGATGAAGGGCTATCTCAAGAATCCGAAAGCGACCGCGGAGTCATTTGCCGGCGGCTGGTACCACACCGGCGACCTGGCGGTGATGCACGCCGATGGCTACGTGAAGATCAAGGACCGTTCGAAGGACGTGATCATCTCCGGGGGAGAAAACATTTCTTCGATCGAGGTCGAGGACGTCCTCTACAAGCACCCTGCGGTGATTGCTGCGGCGGTCGTGGCCACGCCTGACCGAACCTGGGGCGAAGTGCCTTGCGCCTTCATCGAGCTGCGCGAAGGGGCGGCGCCAAGCGAGCAGGAGGTGATCGAGTTCTGCCGTCAGCACATGGCACGTTTCAAGGTTCCCAAGCGGGTGATCTTCTGTACTTTGCCAAAGACCTCGACCGGCAAGATCCAGAAGTACGTGTTGCGCGAACAGGCGAAATCCGCAGCCGCGATCGAGTGAGCCGAAGCTGCCGCTGCGGCCGGCAAGCGGTTGGACGCCGCTTGTCGACCGTCTGGGGCAGTACGCTTGTCCGGCCCTCGAAAATGATCCCCTACAACCCGTTCCCAGGAGAGAAGCATGCATCCCCCGACGTCAACCCAGGAAGACCCCTACGTTATCCGCACCGATCACCAGGGCATCGCGACGCTGATGCTGAATCGCGCACAGCAGTTCAATGCCTTGTCGCAGGCGATGATTGCGGCCTTGCAGGCGGAACTGGATGCGATCGCGCCGGATCCGGCAGTTCGCGTCGTGATCATCGCTGGTGCCGGCAAGGCCTTTTGTGCCGGACACGATCTCAAGGAGATGCGGGCCAATCACCACCATGCGTTCATGCAGGATCTGTTCCGGCGTTGCGGCAAGATGATGACCACCCTGACGCAGATGCCGCAACCGGTGATCGCGCGAGTGCATGGCATTGCCACTGCCGCCGGTTGTCAGCTGGTGTCGATGTGCGACCTTGCGGTCGCTGCCGACAGTGCGCGCTTTGCCACCTCTGGCATCAACGTCGGCCTGTTCTGCGCAACGCCGGCGGTCGGACTGTCGCGCAACCTCGGTCGCAAGCAGGCGCTCGAGATGCTGCTCACCGGCGATTTCATCGATGCCCGAACAGCTTTGCAGCAAGGTCTGGTGAATCGGGTCGTCGCTGCCGATGCGATCGATGCCGAGATTGACCGGTTCGCCCGGTCGATCGTTGCCAAGTCTTCGGTAGCCATCGGAATGGGCAAGCAGATGTTCTACAAGCAACTTGAAATGGGGCTGGACGCTGCCTACCAGTATGCCTCCGAAGTGATGGCCTGCAACATGATGACCGACGACGCGGGCGAGGGAATCGACGCGTTCATTGGCAAGCGTCGAGCCGAGTGGAAGGGCCGGTAAGATTTACCTATCATGCACAGTAGTCCCCGGCTCCCATATTATGGGGTGTCCGTGCATTTTTCTCGCTCGCCCACCCACCGAGCCGTCGCGAGTCGGAACGGGCAATGCGCGATGTCCTTTCTTCGATATGCTGCAACAGTTCGTCGAGAATGAACCGATGGCTCACGGCTCCTGAAATCGACTCCGGATCTGTCGTCGGGTTGAACCCTTGCAACTCGGTTGTACGCCTGCTTTGCTGACCGATGACCCTAGAAACCGTATCTTCCTCGCACACTCGCCAGCCAGCCAAGGCCTTTGCCGATTGCTTGGCGCTCGATCAGCGCCGGCTGCGCTCGCTGGCGCGCGATCTCCGGCATCTGTTCGGGACGAAGCGCGATGCGCTGCAGGCCGAAAGCGATCGCCTGTTCGAGCGGTCGCGGGTGGCCGTCGAGGCCCGCCGCGCGCGGCTACCCCGACCGGAATTTGCCGATAATCTGCCCGTCAACCTGCGCCGCGACGAAATCAAGGCGCTGATCGTCAGGCATCAGGTGGTGATCGTCTGTGGCGAAACGGGTTCAGGCAAGACCACGCAGATCCCGAAGATCTGTCTCGACATTGGACGCGGAACGACCGGTCTGATCGGACACACGCAACCACGCCGCATCGCTGCGCGTGCCACCGCAGCGCGTATCGCACAGGAGTTGCAGAGCCAACTCGGAACGCTCGTCGGCTACAAGATTCGTTTCAGCGATCGCACTTCTCCAGATGCCTTCATCAAGCTGATGACCGACGGCATCCTGCTTGCCGAGACCCAGGGCGACCCCTGGCTCGAACAGTACGATACCTTGATCATCGACGAGGCGCATGAACGCAGCCTGAACATCGATTTCCTGCTCGGCTACCTCAAGCAGCTCCTGCCGAAGCGACGCGACCTGAAGCTGATCATCACTTCGGCGACGATCGACGCCGAACGTTTTTCGCGGCATTTCGACGGTGCGCCGGCCATTGAGGTCTCGGGCCGCCTGTATCCGGTCGAAGTGCGCTATCGCCCGCTGCAGATGGAAAAGGAGGAAGCGGCTCCCGACGACGAACGCGATCTCTACGATGCGATCGCAGACGCCTGTGATGAGTTGCATCGCGTCGGGCCGGGCGACGTGCTGGTGTTTCTGCCGGGTGAACGCGAGATCCGCGAGGCGGCCGAGGCGCTGCGCAAGCACCACCCACCGCACACCGAGATCCTGCCACTGTTTGCCCGCCTTTCGGCAGAGGAACAGAGCCGGATCTTCAAGCCGCACGTCGGTCGGCGGATCGTGCTGGCGACCAATGTGGCCGAGACCTCGCTGACCGTGCCGGGAATTCGCTACGTCGTCGATTCGGGTCTGGCGCGCGTCAAGCGCTATTCGTATCGCAACAAGGTCGAGCAACTGCAGATCGAAAAAATCGCACAGGCTTCGGCCAACCAGCGGGCCGGGCGCTGCGGCCGGGTGGCGGCAGGGGTGTGTATCCGTCTCTACCAAGAGCAGGACTTCGCGCTGCGGCCAGCATTTGCCGATCCGGAAATCATGCGCTCGTCACTGGCCGGCGTGATCCTACGCATGAAGGCATTGCGCCTCGGTAACATCGAGGATTTCCCGTTCATCGAGGCGCCGCCGCGCAAGGCGATCAGCGATGGCTACCAGTTGCTGCTCGAACTCGGTGCGGTGAGTGCCGAGCATGCGCTGACCGCAACCGGCCAGGAACTCGCGAAGATGCCGCTCGACCCGCGGCTCGCGCGGATGATCGTCGCCGCTCGCGACGAAGGCTGCCTGCGCGAGGTGCTGGTGATTGCGGCTGCCCTTTCCGTACAGGATCCTCGCGAGCGGCCACAGGAGCGACAGGGGGCGGCCGACGCCGCGCACCGGAAATTCGCCGACGAGAGATCGGAGTTTCTTTCCTGGCTCAGGCTCTGGGACTGGTATCAGGCCGAATTCGAGCACCGCAAGTCGCAGCGCAAACTCGTCGAGGCCTGTCACGACCATTTCCTCTCGGCTCTGCGCATGCGCGAGTGGCGCGAAGTTCATGGCCAGTTGCAAGCCGTCGCAGCCGAGCACCAATGGCAGGAAAATCAGTTGCCGGCAACTTACGACGCGATCCATCGCGCGATGCTCGCCGGCCTGCTCGGGAACCTGGGATGCAAGTCGGAAGAATCTGCGCACTATCTCGGCGCGCGCGGCATCAAGTTCCTGATCCATCCGGGCTCGACGCTGCAGAAGAAGGCCGGCAAATGGATCGTCGCCGCCGAGATCAGCGAAACTACAAGGCTCTTCGCGCGCTGCGTCGCGCGCATCGACCCCACATGGCTCGAGCAGGTCGGCGCACACCTGCTCAAGCGCAGCTGCTTCGACCCACACTGGGAGAAGAAGGCGATGCAGGCAATTGCTTTCGAGCGGATCACCCTGTATGGCATCGTCGTCGATGCGCGCCGGCGAGTGAACTTCGGGCCGTTGAATCCACAGGCGGCGCGCGAGCTCTTCATCCGCCAGGCGCTGGTCGGCGGCGAGGTCGGCGAAGAGTTCGAACGGCGCTGGGCCTTCTATCAGCACAACCAGCAGTTGATGCTCGAAATCGAGACACTCGAGCACAAGTCACGCCGGCCCGACGTACTGGTCGACGACGAGCTGATCTTTGCCTTTTACAATCAGATCATCCCCGAGGGCATCTACAGCGGTGCCAGCTTCGACAAGTGGCGACGCGACGCCGAGCGCGCCACACCACGTCTTCTATACCTGCAGCGCGAAGACCTGATGCGGCACGAGGCCGCCGGCGTGACCAGCGAGGCCTTTCCGCATCAGCTGCGGCTCGGCGGAGTCGATTATGAGCTGGCTTACCACTTCGATCCCGGCAGCGCACGCGATGGGGTGACGCTGAGCGTGCCGCTGGCGCAACTGAACCAGATTCCGGCCTCGCGCTGCGAGTGGCTGGTGCCGGGGTTGCTCAAGGAAAAGGTCGTGCAGCTAGTGAAGACGTTGCCGCAGCGCTTGCGTGCCAAACTGGTGCCGGTACCCGACTTCGCGGCCGAGTTCGTCGCGCAGGTGTCGCCTTCGGACAAGCCGCTGATAGTCGCCTTGATCGCCTTCATCCTGCAGTCGCGAGGACTCAACGCGCGTGGTTGGGAGATTACGCCTGATGCATTTCGCCCCGACGCCTTGCCCGCGCATTTCTCCCTGAATTTCCGCCTGCTCGACGAAAGCGGGCGCCAGCTTGGAATGAGCCGCAGCCTCAGCGACCTGCGCGCAGAGTGGGGTCGTGAAGCGCAGCAGGAGTTCTCCGAACTGCACGAAACACCTGGCGAGTACTCGGGAATGAGCGACTGGACCTTTGGCGAACTGCCCGAGCGGATGGAAGTTGGGGTGGGCGGTGGACAACGGGTGTTCGGTTACCCTGGATTGGTCGACAACGGTGACAGTGTCTCGCTGTGCGTCTTCGATTCTCCCGATGAAGCGCGCCAGGCGCATGCGGTTGGGCTATTGCGACTGTTCATGTTGCAGTTCCGCGAACAGCAGAAGTACCTTGAGAAAAATCTGCCGGGGCTCAACCAGATGGCACTGCAGTTCATGGCGCTCGGTACGCTCGATGAGTTGCGGCGGCAGTTGATCGATCTGAGCTTCATTCGTGCCTGCCTGCTCGATCCATGGCCGAACGATGCGACCACTTTCCACGCGCGTTGCCTCGAAGCCAAGCCGCGGCTTGGGCTGCTGGCGCAGGAAATCTGCCATCTGCTCGGGAAGATTCTCGGCGACTGGCAGGCGCTGCAGAAAAAACTGCCGTCGTTCAGGGCATTCGCCAGTACGCTGCAGGATATCGAAGGACAATTGAAGCGCCTGATCCACAAGCGTTTCATTGCCGAGACGCCTTTCGAACGCCTGCAGCAGTATCCGCGTTACTTCCAGGCGATCACCCTGCGACTCGACAAACTGAAGTCGGGCGGCGCTCCAGGTGCAATTCGGGATGCACGCCTGCTGGCTGAGTTCGCACTGCTCTGGACAAATTACGAGCGCCGTGCCAGTGTGCTGGCCAAGCAGGGAGTGACCGATGCGCGGCTCGAACAGTTCCGCTGGTTGCTCGAAGAATTGCGCGTGCAGTTATTCGCGCAGGAACTGCGCACGCCGGTACCGGTATCGAGCAAGCGCTTGCAGAAGATGTGGGAAGGCCTTTGAACTATTGAAGGAGTAAGCATGCGTTTCGGGGCAATCATCATCGGTGACGAGATCCTGTCGGGAAAACGCGTTGACCGGCACTTTTCGAAAATTGCCGAACTGCTGTCGGTACGTGGTTTGCGCCTGGCGTGGGCCGAATATCTGGGCGACGAACGCGCATGCATCACGGCGACGCTGCAGCGCAGCCTGGCTGCCGGGGACGTGGTCTTTTGTTTCGGCGGCATCGGCAACACGCCAGACGACCATACCCGGCAAGCAGCGGCGGCGGCGCTCTCCGTCGACCTGGTCCTGCATCCCGATGCTGAGCACGAAATCCGCGCTCGTTTTGGCGCCGAGATCACCGACGTTCGCTTGCTGCTGGGTACCTTCCCGCGCGGGGTAGAGATCATTCCGAACCCGTTCAACCGTATTCCAGGATTTCGCGTACGCGATCATCACTTCCTGCCGGGCTTTCCGCAAATGGCGCATCCGATGGCCGAATGGGTGCTCGATACTTTCTACGCGCATTTGTTCGCCCCACAGGCTTGCGTGGACAAGGCTTTCTTGCTCACTGGCGTGAATGCCTATGAGAGTGCGCTCCTCGATCTGATGGAGCGCATCGTCGCGGACTTTCCTGCCTTGCGGCTGTACAGCCTGCCGTCAATGTCCGACGAGGGGCAGCGGCGTTATCTTGAACTCGGGGTCGAAGGAGAGCCGCCACTCGTTGACGCAGCCATGGAGTCGATACGGCAAGAGGTAGAGAGGCGGGGCATCCGTTGGCAATGGCGGGCCTGATCTCGTAAACGAACAAACCCCGACCATAGCCGGGGTTTTCGCAAGTCAGGCGCCAGGAAGCAAGCGGATTACTTCTTCGGGGTCAGGGCGGCAGCAGCCTGAGCGGTGGCGTTGGTAACCGCCTTGACATTGGTGTCGACGATGTCGGTCATCTGCTTGGCCATCTGCGAGATGTTTTCAAATGCCGTGCTCGAAGCCGTCATCATCTGCTTCATTGCTGCTCCGAAGACATCGCTCGAGATCGGGTTGGCAACACCGACCTTTTCGATCAGGCCGGAAGCGTTGTGCCGCATGCTACTGTACTGATCTTCCATCACCGAAGTGATTTCGCGTTGCATGTTGGCTGCCAGATCGTAAAGGCTGCGGGAGTATTCCATCAGCTTATCGACATTGGGGCGAGCCAGAGAACCGGCGATGTTGCCCAGATCTTTTGGATCCTTGACGCCCAGCAGTTGTTGTGCGCCACTGGCAGTGCTGTTGAACAGCTCGCGGCTAGCGGCGAGGTTGAGTGCTGACAATTGTTCGAGACCGTGGAAGGCCGTGCGGACCAGGGTCATCATGACTTGGGCGTTGGCTTTCTGGCTCTCGGCGAGTTGTTCTAGGTCGATGGTGCTCATGGAGTCCTCCGTGAATGGCAATGGAAAGGCGTGTGCCGGATTCTAAAAACAGGCTTATTTCTTGGCTGCTGCGGCAGCGGTGCCCACCGCCTTGACGGTGGCGTTGGTTGCTGCGGCAACGTTCGTTTCTGCAATATCCGCAACCTGCTTGGCAGCCTTGTTCATGCTGTCAAAAGCGGAGGTTGCGGCGGCGATTGCCGACTTGACGGCGTTAACCGCGACATCAGAGCCAGCGGGTGCATTCTTGGTGGCCTTCTCGAGCAGACCGACGACCTGTTTCTGGAAGTCACTGAATTGTGCTTCGAGAAGCTTCGAGATCTCTTCCTTCGATTGCGCCGAGATTTCATAGACACTGCGGGAATAGGCCACAGCCTTCTCAAGACCGGGTTGTGCCAGCGAACTCTGCAGCGAGAATAACTCTTGCGGGTCTTTGGCACCCAGCATCGCCTTGGCATTGGCAACGCCATCCTCGAGCATCGAGCGGGCGGTATTCAGGTTGAGAGCAGCAATCCGTTCGGCACTGGCTAGCGCGGTGTTGGCAAGGGTCAGCATCGCATCAACGGAGGCTTTGTTGGCGGCGGCAAATTGTTCTGGGGTGTTAAACATGGTTAATCTCCTCAATAAAAGCGTGGGTACAACACAACATGTGCAATGGTTAACTCGCCGATCGCGGCACCATTTGGCTTCGCGATTCTTTTGCTGCACTGCACCATGCGTCGTATTATAGACTTTCGATGAACCCTGTCAAGCACTTTGTTGCGCCGCATCAAGCAGCCATCATTTTATCGGCTTCCCGATCACCAAGTTCCCTCTTCAGTCATGCATGTCATGATTTGTCGGCGGCGCCGGTACCAGCCGATTCAGTCGGATCTGGGGTTGATTCCTGCTGCGGGCTTGAGGGTCAGGGGGGCACTTTTCTTGTCAGCAGGCGCGGGATCCGCGTTCTTGGCCTTTGGTTGGATGATCGCGCGCACGCGTGCCTGTCCTGCACCGGTGGCGCTCTTGTTGTTGCCACCAGCCGTGGTGACCAGGAATTTTTCGTTCAACGCATCATAGGAAACGTACGCGCCCTTGACCTCGTCAAGGCCGTTGCGGATCCAGGCACGAACAAAAAACTGCGTGATCTCGTTGCGTGCGTCGTGTTCGATGCGCTCGGCTTCACCTTCAGTAAATTCGTCGACGCCCTCCCGCTTCTGCCTGAAATGCGCAAGGCCGTTGGCACCACCGGTGGCAACGGCCTTCTGGAAACCATCGGCGTCCTGGGTAACCACCAGGCGACTGGTACGAAGTTCCATGCTGCCCTGAATCAGGACCGCATTACCTTCGAGAATCTTGACGTTCTTGATGTCATCGATGCTCAGGCGATCTCCTTCAAGATGAATAGGCTTGTCGCGATCCGCACGCTCGGCTTGCGCCGGTAGTGAAAGGGCGAGCAGCAGGAAGCTGGCGGCGCAGGCACAGCAATGGATCTTCTTCATCTCTGAGCTTTCTTTCTAGAAAAATGGCTCTCGATTTGTCCGGTCACATCAGATTCCAGCAGGTAAGTCCGCAACTGGTTGTTAACTTGCATGCCGACACCTTGTACCCAGGAGTTGGTCTGAGTGATCAGTACCCGGCTCTTCGTGAAAGCCCGTTCCTCTTCGGTCAGCACCGTCAGCTCGGACATCGTGGCCACCAGTTGCCCTTCATTGGCATTCGCAGCACGGTATATCTCCACCTGGTCCCAAAGCTCGATGCGCTGGGCTTGCGAGGTCGCCTGTCCATGCCCTGATCTGATGGTGACCGGCGGTTGCTTGGGGTCCAAGTAGATCAGTGTCGGCTTGAGCAGGTCGGTCGTATCATCGTCGGGGTAATGACGAATCTCGTCTGCGCTCAGGGTGTATAGCAGGTTTCCCGAGGAATCGAGCTTACGCCCTTGCACACCGCTGATGATGTAGTCGGGATCGTGACGATTCCTGCCGTCATTGCGTACTTCAGGGAATTCGGTGACGTAGCGCAGCCAGGCGGTCAGGACGACCAAAACGAGCAAAATACTCAGCGGCAGCAGCGCGCTACTCCACTTTTTCATCGGCTGGCCATCGTCAGATACGGTGCCAGCGCGGCTGCCAGTTTGCCTTGTGCATCAAGAATAAACTCACAGGCTTCGCGTACTGCACCGTGACCACCGTGACGCTCTGTGGTGAGCGCAGCATAGCGCTGTACCAGCGCATGTCCATCGCCCGGTGTGGCAGAGAAGGCACAGGCAGTCATCACCGGCAGGTCGAGTATATCATCGCCCATGTAACCGGCATCATCAGTACCGAGACCGAGTTCGGCAAGTAGCAAACGCATGGTTTCAAGCTTGTTGTCGACCGCCTGATAGAGGTGTTGGATACCCAGGTCCTGCGCCCGCAGCTCGACGCAGCGGGCTCGCCGGCCAGTGATGATGGCGACCGTGATTCCAGCCTGCTGGAGCATTTTCAAACCAAGCCCGTCGAGCGTGTTGAACGCCTTGATCTCGATGCCGGCGTCGCTGTAGAACAACGAGCCGTCGCTGAGCACCCCGTCGACGTCAAAAGCCATCAGTTTGAGCCGGCGCGCGCGCGCCCTGGCGTTGTCGTCGAGGGCGTCCGACATCAAATCACCTTGGCCTTGAAAAGGTCGTGCATATTGAGTGCGCCGGCGAGAATACCCATGCCGTCGACTACCGGCAACTGGTTGATCTTGTGCTGCTCCATCATCTCGACAGCTTCCACCGCGAGCCGGTCGGGGGCGATCGTACGCGGCTCTGGCGACATGATGTCGCCTATCGACAGGGTGCGCAGATCCTGCTGAGTGGCGAACGCACGCCGCAAGTCACCATCGGTGAAGATGCCGATCACCCGTCGATCAGGAGCCAGCACGGTGGTCATGCCGATGCCTCCGCGCGACATCTCGCGAATGGCATCGGACAGGCTGGTATCTGCAAGGACGGCCGGAATAGCCGACCCAACGCGCATCACATCGCGTACATGCGTCAGTAGCCGACGACCAAGCGAGCCGCCTGGATGCGAACGGGCAAAATCTTCCGGACCAAAACCGCGGGAATCGAGCAGGGCTACCGCTAGCGCGTCGCCGAGTGCGAGCGCCGCGGTGGTACTGGCGGTTGGCGCGAGATTGAGTGGGCAGGCTTCCTGCGCAACTGCGGCATCCAGGTGCACATCGGCCTCAGTCGCCAGCGACGACTGCGCATTGCCTGTCATGCTGATCAGCTTGGCGCCTTGGCGCTTGATGCTCGGCACGATGGTCAGCAACTCGACGCTCTCGCCGGAATTGGAAAGCGCAATCAGCACGTCGTCGCGGGTAATCATCCCGAGGTCGCCATGGCTGGCCTCAGCCGGATGAACAAAAAAGGCGGGCGTGCCGGTACTGGCCAGGGTCGAAGCGATCTTGCGTCCGACATGACCGGACTTGCCCATGCCGCTGACAATTACGCGTCCATGGCAATTGAGTATCAGCCGCAGCGCTTTCATGAAGCCGCCGTCAAGGCGGTCGACCAGTGCGAGTACGGCATCAGCTTCTATACGCAGGACTTGGCGGGCCAGGTCGAGCGCTTTCGGAGAAGGCAGTATTGGGCTCATGAGAAGGCAGCGCTGATCATGGCGCAAGTATAGCAGAAGCCCCCTAAGCACTCAGCCCGCGCCGGCAACCCTGGACTCGCGGCACCCTGCCGACCGACAATGGCGTGAAAGATGGAGACCCAGCCCAGCATTGATCTTGGCTTGCTGCCGTAAGGGAGGAGGGAGCCCGCCAGCAGCCGGCTGTGCTTAATTTTGTGGACGAGGTGACGGCCCTGTTCAGAAGGCGGCGCAGACCGTGTACGAGGTCCCTTCCTGAATGTCGATGGTTTTGACGGCCGTACTGCCACGGGCGGCACCATTCGCTACTGCCTGAACCGATCCGCCGGCGGTATTACCGTCGTCCATGGTGGTATCGATCTGTTTGACGTGGCGGCCGAGGATGCCGGCCGAGCAAACAAAGAACGACCCTCGCATGTCTTTGATGTACGGCGCAGTCACTCCGCCGTTGCTCTCGATACCGATGAAACCGCCATCGGCATTGCGCGGCCGGTAGTCAGTGGAGTCAAACCCCGTGGGGCCGGTAGCCAGATTGGCCAAGCGAACATGCTGCCACAAGACGACGCTTTCGTCGGTGGCAACCCCCTTGCCATCGGCGCCACCGGCATCCCAGGCGCCTTCAACGCGTCCGTTGTTTTGCCTGCATTTACCATCAGCAGCAGGGGTACACGCGTTCGCTACGTTGGCACCAAAAGCATTATCCAGTTGCGTCTGATTCTGGTCGCCCGGGAATGACCTGAAGCGGTCCTGGTAAGCATAGATCAAGGCTGAAACGGTGCGAAAATCATTGACAAAATTCTTTACCTTGGCACTGTTGATCAATTCCTGTCCTTTCAGCACTCCACCAAGCAGCAAGCCGATGATGACGAGTACAATAGCAACCTCTACGAGGGTAAAGCCCGACTGCAGCTTGTGCGGCTGGTTCATGTCATTCTCCGGTGACTGTCGAATATGGTGGTGGATCCAGAGCACGTTCCGTGCCCGGACTCGTACCGGGAAAATCCCGCCGATTTGCCGGTCGGGGTCTTCGGACCTGTCGGTATTTCGACACCCTTGACCAGAGTTGGACTGGCCATGGGCGTGCGGATAGGGTTGCGGGTAGTTGGCAAGGACGCTGCATGACCTTGCTGCAGCGTGTCGCTAGCGCTTTGCGCCAGCGTCAGCGCTGGCTGTTGGTTTCCTTGCTGCTGGTGTTGCACCTGGCACTGGTCTCCGGGGCAGATACGACGATCGGTTTGCTTTGCTGGCTAGTCAATGTCGGACTGTTCATTCTCTGGCAACCGTTCACTTACGCCGAACGAAATGTTGATTTGAGCGGTTTGGTGGTGCTCACCCTGGTGCTTGGCTGTGGCGTCGCCTGGTACGGCTGGTGGCTGCTGATCGTCTGGGTGGTCATGCTGGCTGCGTTGGTCGGCGGACGGGTCATGTTCATTGATCATCGACCGACCCGTATATTCTACCTGATCGCCTTTGCCTACCTTCTAGCCGCGCTGCTACTCTGGCTGGTACCCCAGGTGGTACCGCATGCTGCGCTGACCGAGCCGTCACTGGATCGAGAATTTGCCTGGGGAATACTCGTGTTCTTTCTGGTGATGCTGCTGTTGCCACTCTCACAGGAAAGCGACCGGCCCGGCGGCGGGATGATCGACCTGTTCTACAGCCTGTTCATTTTCCTCCTGATTGCAGTATTGATCTTGGGTAGCCTGGCTTTCATGCTGCTGCGCCAATCAGGATATCTCGAGGCGGTACTCAACGCGCTGATCTCGATTGCCCTGCTGCTGCTGCTGATCGGCTGGGCCTGGAACACACGTCCTGGATTTACCGGTTTCGACGTCTTTTTCTCTCGCTATCTACTGACCATCGGGCTACCGTTTGAAACGTGGTTACATCGCCTGACGACGCTGGCCGGCAGCGAAAGCGAGCCGGAACAGTTCCTGTCACAGGCGCTCGCGGAAATGCTCGATTTACCATGGGTCGATGGGGGAAGCTGGGTTGCCGGAGCGCGCAGCGGCACCTTCGGCAGGGAGTCGCGCTTTCGTCAGGATTTTTCTGGACAACCCCTGCAACTTACCCTACATACGCGCCATAAGCTGAGTCCGGCACTGATTTGGCATTTTCATCTGCTGGTGCAACTAGCCAACGAGTACTACATCGCCAAGTTGCGGGCTCGCGAGTTGCAGCAGGTGAGCTATCTGCGCGCGATTCATGAAACGGGTGCTCGCCTTACGCATGATGTCAAGAATCTGCTGCAATCGCTGAGCAATTTGTGTTACCTGGCACAGACGATGAACGGCCAGCAGGGCGAACGGCTCGATCGCTTGTTGCAGCGGCAGTTGCCGCAGATCACGCAACGATTGCAACAAACCCTGAGCAAACTCCAGAAGCCACAAACCGAGGCGGGTGGCCTCCTGCCGGTAGCGGTGTGGTGGCAGCTTCAGCAACAGCGTTACGCCACGACGCCGGTTACTTTCGTAGCGGTCAATCTGAACCCCGAAGCCCTGCTGCCGGTAGCGCTTTTTGACAGCGTCGCTGACAACCTGTTGCAGAACGCACTCCTCAAGGCACAAGTGGACAGCGACGTGCAGGTGTGCGTCTCCATCACCGCTGATGCCGCGGTACTACGTATCTGCGATACAGGCAGCGCGCTTGACCCAAATATCCTGGGTGACCTGCTGCGCGCGCCCGTAACTTCCGAAAGCGGTCTTGGGGTCGGGCTTTATCATGCAGCTCGGCAGGCGGAAAGCTGCGGCTACGTGTTGCGACTGGCAAACAATGTCACTGGACAGGTATGCTTCGAGTTGCGGAGGCTGCCCCCGGGCAAGCCAGCCGCCTAAGCGCTGTCGGCGGTTCGGCGGCCAATCAGGCGATGGACGACCATGTTCCCTTTGCCTTTCAGGAAGATCGTCCGGGGTTCCTGAAAATCGAAACCCCATTGCAGACACCGGTAGGTTCGTTCATCGACCTGAACCATGCCAGGGGTGCCCTCGGTGGTCACTCGGCTGGCGATGTTCACCGTGTCACCCCAGAGGTCGTAAATAAATTTCTTCTTGCCGACGACACCGGCAACCACCGGGCCCGTACCGATGCCGATGCGCAGTTCGAGGCGCATCTCGTTGATGCTGAAGTCATGATGAAGCAGGCTGCACATTTCCAACGCCATATCGGCCAGCGCCTCGGTTGGATTCTTGCTTGTGGTGTCGAGGCCAGCGGCGACCATGTAGGCATCACCAATGGTCTTGATCTTCTCGAGGCCATATTTTTCGGCAAGCTCGTCAAAGCAGGAGAAGATTTTGTTCAACATGGCGAAGACTTGTTGGGGGGTCAGTCCTTCGGCAACGCGCGTGAAGCTCACGATGTCAGCAAACATCACCGAGACTTCAGAAAAGCCATCCGCAATCGTCTGGTTGCCGTTCTTCAAGCGCCTGGCAATCGGCGCGGGAAGGATGTTCAGGAGCAGTCGTTCAGAACGATCCTGTTCACTTTGCAGTAGCCGATGAGCTTCCTGCAGGCGTTGCTGAGCCTGGTGCTTTTGGGAGTCGGCATAGCGGAGCAGCACATAGACAATGGCTGATACGGCCGCAAAATTGAGGGCAAAGAAGAATGCAGTGGTCTGCGGTGGAACTGGGTGCTGCGCCAAGCTCAGCGAATCCGCGAGATAGTAGTCGAAGCCACCCGAGAGGGCTGTTAGAAAAACATAGGCAAAAAACCAGGCCCCAGACTCTCTTGGGCCGATGAACAGCACTGCGCCGATCGGTGCCAGCAAAGCCCAGAGACTCATGCCACTGGCGGTGATGAAACTGCCGATGCTCCATTGTGCGATAAAGGGCGTGAACAAGAACAAAGATAGCTGGATCCAGCGGAAGACGTTGAAGTTGAGCGTTTTCAGGTAGATGAGAAGATTGCCGACGAGCAGCAACTGCAAGGCAAAAGACAGGTTAGACGGAAATCGGGGCCCGAGTTGCCAGTACAGCAACAGCCAGACAACCGAAGCCAGACAGATCAGCCCGGTTGCAAAAAATAACAGGGATTTCTGCAGACGTTGTTCTTCGTTGTCGGTATCGGTGATGCCGGCATTGCGCAGCCGGTCGAGAAAGGTTCTTGCGAGCGACATCAAGGAAGTTTTCCGGCAATGATCATGCGGTTGAAGAGCACGCCGGGGGCAATCCACACGACTTCATCGTCGTAAGTGAGCGCTGGTGCCGCCCGTTTGACAAACTCCTTGGCAACGGAGCCGTCTGACCACACACCTGCAGGCGTGATCAGGACCCGGTTCTCGAGTTCATCGGCATCGCTTCCTTCAGGTAACTGCGCTCCTTCGGCCGTGTAAGCCCCGTTGCCATTCTTGCCGTGGGAGATCACGATTATCGGTACGACGGTCGCTATAGCAACGCCACCGGCTGCGGACAAGACCTTGATATCGCCGCTGGACGAGAGGTTGAATGGGAGGAGGGGGGGTGCGTTGCTGAATTCCGGGGTCACCCGGTAGCTGTAGCGCCGTCCCCAGGCGTCTTTTTCTGCGACCGCCAGGCTTGCCCATGGCAATACCCCGGCTGGATGGATGCAGCTACCCGCATTGCGGCCCCCCTCAAGTCCAGCATTCGGACTCCCGCTGGCGATGGTCGGTATTGCAGGACAGGGAAAATAACCGTTGACGGCGGCAAAACCCAGCAGCGCCTCACGGATCTCGGCCATGGCTGCCTTGGTGTCATTGCTGTTGCGTGCGTCGATCTGCGACGACAGGGGCACCAGTAGCCCGCCGATCAGGATCGAGGTGATGACCAGCACGACAGCCAGTTCGGTCAGGGTGAAGCCCCGGCTTGTCGGAGTCTGGAAGGACGGATCCTTCATGGCAGGCTGCCGATGATATGGATTTCGTGAATTCGGAAGAATGGACGGCCTGCCCGGAGAGAAAGCACCCCGGAGTGATTTGCCGTGGCCGTTGCTGGCGAGAGCGTTCACGGGCAGGGCGAACCTGAGCAGGGCAGGACGTTCAGGGTATTGCTGCTGCCGACTATTCCGACCCTAGCCGAGTTGGGGCTCAGTCGCTGATAGGTGAGCAAGGGCAGCCAGCCATTGGTGCCCAGCCATGCGAGGGAGTTTGGCAATACAAGATCATTGTTGGGCAGTTTGCCAACAGTCGTGTCGATATCGCCGAATCCGTCACCGTTTTTGTCGGCCCAGGGAAAAGTAGCATGCTCCGCATGGTAACGGCGCAATGCGTAGGTCGGCGGCCCCTCCGGATTATCGGCAGGGCCACGCACTTCTCCAAGAACGCGCTGATTGACTGCGCGGAAGAGGTCGCCACAACTAATGGACAATACCCGGTCGTTGAAGGTCGGTGAAAGCGGCCCGGAAACGAAGGCGTAATCACCGTCGTTGTTGCTGCTGTCCAGGTAGTCTGCGACAGCGTTGCTCGGTCGGCCGTTCTGGTCCGAGAGGGGCACCCCCGGGGAGAATACGATGGCTGCAATGCCTGACTTACCGTCGAGCGTGAGTTCCGGTAGCGTCTGGGAATTGATCGGTTGCGCCGAATCGTCGTCACGCAGTGCGGGCGCGAGGGCATACCAGAGGCGCTCGCCAGACTGGTCGCGCAGATCGCTCACTCGCAGTGTTTTCCAAGGCAGGCGGCCAATGTACGAAGGACACTGATTGCCTATCAGGAGTGGGGCTACGCCGGTCTCGTCGATCGCAGGGCAGGGTAAGCTGCCAGGCCGGTTCTGGTCGGTGGCGGCGCGTCCGATAAGGGCGTGTTTCGCCTCCGTCAGCGCAGCCTCGGCATTCCGCTCACCTGCCATCTTGAGTTGAAGCGCACTGAGCTGGCCGACGAACAGGTACAGCCCCCAAAGAGTCAGCAAGGTCAGCATCGCCAGCAGCGCGATGCCACTCTGGCGCTGCTGACCGATCCTGGCGCAGTATTCTGGGCGCACGTGTTTCACCCTCGTCGACGATCTCCGTCTGATCGATGTTCGGAGTCTTGTCGCCAGTCGTCGCATCGTTTCAGGGTCTATTTCGTCGCTCTTGAGCCAGGCTGAACACGTACCTGACCACCGTTCAGCAGGTCATTTGCTTCGCCGGTATTCAGGTTCACCGTCTCACCGACGCGCGCCCTGGTGGCCAGAGAAGCACCGGACTGAACCACCACCCTTCCCGGGTTCCCGCGCTGCGCGATCACGGTCAAGTCATTGGCGGTTCCATCTTCCGGCTGTGGGTTGCCATTGATCCAGATCGTACGCTTGCCGCTGCTACGGGTGACGATTCCGTTTATCGTGAGCGTTGCATCAGTCGCAATCTGTGGTTTGTCGAGGGTATTCATTTCTCGACGCCGATCAAGTTGCTGACGCCGTTCAGGGGTGAAGAACAAACGACCGATCGCCTCCTCAGCAACTGCTGCCGGGCTTGCCAACCACCAGCCAAGCAGCCCGACAACGCAGGCTTTCCTAGCCATGAGCGAGAACCTGATCATGGATGGTTTTTCTCTTTCCTACTTCCGACTCACTTTGTGCAGCGTCAGCCAGTCGATTTCACAGTGGGCGAAAAGATTTTCTCGTCCGCCAGCACTCTCATCAGCGTTTGTCGGCCGGCGTTCGATGGTACAGGCCTTGATCAGGATCAGCGCCTTCGCCTGACTGCGCAAATCGCCGAGCAACCGCAGGAGGTCTTCTTCATGGAGCAATTTCACCTGCAATTTCATGGTGCTGCTGGCAAAGGAAAAATCACCGGCCAAGTTGCCGTCGAGAAAGCGTTGTGGTGCGATCTCGTATTGCAGATCAAGCAGGCGACGTTTGTCACGAATCTCCTTGAGCAATTCCACCCAGTCCAGGCGCTGCTCGTCGCCAATCATGCCACGCTCCTGCAGCTTGTTGAAAAGAATTGATTTCTGCTTGATCTCGTTTTCCTCGTCACGCACCCTTTTGAGCTTGCCGTCCGCTTCGTCACGCTGTGTGGTGGCGACCAGCCTGGCGAGTTGGGCGCTATCTCTGGTGTGATGCGCGAGATACAACAACGCCGCTGCAGTGGCAAACATCGACACGGCGACCAGAATGCTCGCCCTCAACTTGCGAAGGTCAGCGAAGTCGATCTTCATCAGTCGATCGTTCTGCGGATCTGCAGTTTGAACACGCGCGGCTGCAGGTCATCGACCGCCGCGTCTCCTCCTTTGAGCGACTTCCCCGACTCAACGTCGAAAGGCTGCTGCAACACCTCGACCTGCAGTTTTGGATGATGCTTCAGGGCATCGACCAGCCTGTTGAACACAGCCAGTATCTGCCTCGGATGGCTGTCGGGGCCCGGTCGCAGAGTACCGCGCACAACCGCAATCTCGCTATCGACAGAAGGCGTGCGCTGTGCTCCTGCCGTGACAGCCTCCTGCGACGCCTGCACAGCCACCTTCCACTCGATGCTGTCGAGTTCGACCAAACTGTCGCCCTGCAGGGCTTGACTGATGTCACGCAACAAATAAGCGGGCGAGGTGTTGCCTTTTGTCAATTCGACATAGTGGTCGATGACTCGGCGCAAGGTCTCGGTGGTCGTTGGAATCGAAGGAAAGGTGCTGATAATGCGATCGTAACGCTGGTGAGCCAGCGCCGTTTCCGCGCGAATCATTTCAGCTTCCCGGCTAAGTCGGTAGGCATCGTAGAACTGTTTGCCAGACCATAGCAGACAGCCGAGCAGCACGACTGTGCTCATATTCCGAAGGACCGCGCGGATCAGCCAGAGATGATAGTAATGGCGCTGCTGGGCGCTGGCAAACTGGGTGCGAGGTGGATCTGTGGCCAGCAGATGGAGAACGAGGGTTTCGCAACGGGTGTCCGTTGGCAGTGTCTTGAGATGGCAGATGCGCGCGCAATCCTCGATATCGAGGATTGCGAACGACAAGGTTTCGCTGTTCACACACCGGCTCTCGACGGCTGTTCTGGCGTTCGCGTGCACAAGGAGATACGCGCGGATCGGTTGCTGACGACCCAGGAGGCGCTGGCTAACAAGGTACTGTTGCAGCTTGCGCGCTTCACTCGCAAATGTCTGCGCAATGCTGTCCATGCTGTTGTTTGCTAGGTGGGTAAAGCGGCTGAAATGTAGTTCTCCCCTTTCCACATAGGTCTGCCGGATGCTTTGATCCTGAATCGTCAACAACAGGCAGCGCTCGTCTACGATTCCGAGCTTCCTGAGCAGCAATGGACTTAACAGGGGGAGCGAATAAATGCCGGCGAGGGCCGTCTCGGCGCTGGCCAGGGCCGTTAGCCAGGGTGTGAAAGCCTCGTTATTAGTGAGTGCTGCGAGCATAATGCGCTCGTTCCTGCGCCGTGATTTTTCGTGTCCGAGCGAGACCGAGGTCGTCAGGGAAGCATTGAAGAACTGCTGCCCGAGTTTGCGCGTGATGATCGAGCGGCGATCTGCACCACGCAGGAAAGGGATCGTTTCGATGTGGAAACCTTCTTCCGCAACGTTGGCCAGAATGGTCACAACGCTTTTGGAATGATTCCCGAGATAGTGGTTGAATTCTAGCTTGCCTGCGTCAGTCGCTTCAAAGGTGCCTTCTCTGGTCAACATCCCGGCTCGCCAATGGAAGGCCGTCAGCTGATGCGGACTGAGGTAGATGAGGTAACGGGAGTGCATGAAGTCAGGCCTTGAGCTTGCTGATCACATCGTAGACGGGTCCGAGAACCGACAGCATGATCCAACCGAGCAGGCTGCCCATCACCAACGTCAGCAGCGGTTCAATCACCTGCTGCACTTTCTGGACCGATTCCCTGACGTCGCGGTTGTAGAAATAACTGACATTCAGGAGCGCCGCATCAAGCGCGCCGGTACTTTCGCCAACGCGCAGCATCCTGATCACCAGCGGTGGGAAGAAACCGATACTACGAAATGCGGCCGTCACGTTCTGTCCCTCTCCGATCAATTGTTCGACTCGCTCCAGACCCTGGCGAATGACCAGGTTGCCGACGATATCCTGCGTCGTTCGGATCGACTCCAGAATCGGGATCCCGGATGCATAGAGCAGGGCAAAAGTATTGGCAAAACGGGAGAGGACGATCTTGCGCTGGATATCTCCAAACAGCGGAAGCCCCAGCTTCAGGACATCAAAACGGAAACGTGCCAAGGGATTGCTGTACAGCAGAATTCGCAGCCCGACTCCGATCAGTGCCAGCAGCAACAGTAGCAGGTACCAATAGGCAACCATCAGATCGGAAATGAAGAAGAGAATTTGCGTCTGCAGGGGCAGGACGTGCCCCATGCTTTTCACAAAAATCTTGAGCTGCGGAACCAGGTAGGCCATCAGGAAAAAAGTGGCGGCCAGCACCGTCATTGCAACGAACGCCGGGTAGGCGATGATCCTCTTCGTTTGTGCGGCGAGTTCATCCTCCCACTTCAGCGATTCGTCGAGACTCTGCAGGACTTCCGGCAAGCGACCGGTGGCCTCGCCAGCACGAATCAGGCTGACAAAGACTTTGTTGAAGACACGCGGATGACTGTCCATGCCTTGAGAAAGGGTCTGGCCACCTTCGATCGATTCGATCAGGCTGGCCACCACTTCGCGAAAGCGTGGGTGCTCGAGACTGTCGCGCAGATCTGTCAGACCGTCGAGAATGGGCACACCGGCGCGCACCAGTTGCTGCAGATGAAAGCAGAAGTGGATGAGCTCCCGGCGCGGCACCCTGCCACGATCAAGCAGGCTGCGGTTGCTGACCGGCTCGCCGTTGACCAGGTCAAGCTCCATGCGTCGCAATCGCATCTCCAGGTCCACGAGGTTGATGGCGTCAATCTTACCCAAAACCATGCGTCCCTCTGGACTGACCGCCTTGTAGGTGTAGAGGGGCATGGTGGTTACATCCGGTCGGTCAGGTCGACGACACGGCCAACTTCTTCGAGGGAGGTGGAGCCATCGAGAACTCGGCGCAAGCCGTCGTCGGCAAGGGTGACGAAACCCTGGCGGTCGGCAAGTTGCCGCATTTCGCGAATCGTGCTGCGACGAGAGATCAGTTCGTCCATGTCACCGGTAATCCGCAGCAACTCCATGATCGCCAGGCGTCCACGATAACCCTGGAACTCACAGCGCTCACAACCACCTGGCCGGTAGATGACCGGTCGCGGTGCCTCGGCCGGGCTGCCCAGCAGGCGAGTCTCGTGTGCTTCGGGCTGATAGGGAATCTTGCAGTGCACACAGAGACGTCGTACCAGCCGTTGCGCTACGATACCGATGATGTTTCCGGCCATAATGTCTGGCAGGATGCCGATATCCAGCAGGCGCGGAATGGCGCCCAGTGCAGAATTGGTGTGCAGCGTCGAGTACACCTGGTGACCGGTCATCGCCGCACGCAGCGCCATCTCCGCGGTGTCGGCATCACGTACCTCGCCAACCAGGATGATATCTGGATCCTGGCGCATCATCGAGCGGATTCCATTGGCGAAATCGAGCTTCATCGAGTCGGTGGCGGAGGTCTGCCGGACCAGTGTCATCGGGTATTCGACAGGATCTTCGAGAGTCATGATGTTGACACCCTCGGAGTTGATGTGACTGAGTACCGAATAGAGCGTTGTCGTCTTGCCGCTGCCGGTTGGACCAGTCACGAAAATAATTCCTTCGGGACGGGCGATCATCAGTTTGAGCAGGTTGAGTTGCGTCTCGGCAAGACCCAGCCCCGCGAGCGGTACAATCCCTTTCTGGCGGTCAAGAATTCGCAAAACGATATTCTCGCCGTGAATCGTCGGTTGTACCGAGGCTCGAAAATCCACCTGTCGACCACGCATGTTGAGCGAGATGCGGCCGTCCTGAGGAGCACGCGTTTCAGCGATGTTCATTCCCGACAGCACCTTGATCCGCACCGCCATTGCCGGCCAGTAGGTCTTGTGCAACGAGCGAATCTGCCGCAACATGCCGTCGATTCGGTAACGGATGCGCAGGAAGCTCGCCTCCGGCTCAAAATGGATATCGGAAGAGTCACGTTTGACGGCGTCAGTCAGGATCGAGTCAATCAGGCGGACTACCGGCTGGCTGTATTCGTCAGAGGAAGACTGCAGGCCGCGGATGTCAATCTCGCCGGTTTCGATTTCGTGCAGGATGCCGTCGATCGACAGTTCATGACCATAGCACTGATCGATGCTGCGATCGATCTCGGTTTCACCGGCGAGCAGGGTGTCGATCACGATTTCATCGCCGGTTAGGCTGCGGATCCTGTCCAGGGCAACGATGTCGTTGATGTCGGCAATGGCGACTGTCAGGCGCAGATTCTCTGCATCGTAGTCGAGAGGCAGCACATGATGACGCTTGGCGAGGTCGCGCGGGACCAGTCTCAGTGCCGAAGGATCGATAATCGCATTCGATAAATCGATGCTTTGTTTGCCCAGGCTTTCAGAGAGCGCGTCGCGCAGGGTTGCTTCGGAGACGAAGCCGAGCGCGACCAGGAGTTTTCCGATCGGATGATTCGACTTTAATTGCTCCAACAAGGCGATCCGCAACTGATCCTCACTGAGGATGCCCTTGCTGATCAGGATCTGACCAAGCGGCCGCAAAGGGGAATGATCAGCGAAAGAATGTAGGTTCATAAGCGGCTTGACGGGCAACTCAGGCGAATGGCTCGTTGCAAGTGGACACGATCACGGTTGCAATTCAAGGATGCGTTGTTCGGCGGCCTGCCGGTCGAAGGTGCCATGCCGTGTTGCGGCGGCGCTCAGCGCCATCCGGTAGTACTGTGCCGCCAGCTTGCTCTGGCGAAGATGGTCAAGGCTGACCGCGACGTTGAAAATATAGTCAGCATTATCGGGGTCTGCCGCATAGGCTTGAAAATAAGCCTGCTGCGCATCGCGCCAACGACCCTGTCGGGCATACAGGTTGCCCAGTGCATAATGGAGTACAGCCGAGTCCGGCTGGCTGGCGAGCAGGGTCTTCAAACGGCTTTCGGATGACCCCATGTCGTTCTGCCCGCGCAGGTTGATCAGTGCTGCCTGCGCGGTGGCATCGCCGGGGTCGGATTCGAGTACCCGCAGGTACAAGTCCTGCGCATGCTCAAACTGGCTGCGGCGAATGGCTATCGCTGCCAGGCCGAGAAGCGCATCGGGATTTCTAGCGTCGCTACGCAGCACTTCCTCGTAGCCGCTCCGTGCGTCGTCAAGCCTGTCCGCCTGCCATGCTTCGTAGGCCTGGTTCAGCGTCTGGTTCTGTATCAGCCGCCGGTTGCCGGTCCGAAAAACGCCCGCCGCTTCGCTTGGCAGCGAACTTGTGGCGCTTCCGCGCAGCCGCTCCGGACGCGCTGCGCGGGGGCTCGGTGCCGGCGCCGCACGTGACGATTCGACGGCAATTGTCGGCAGGGCCAGGGGCGTTTCCGCCGCCGCCTGCAGTGGCGCTTCGGGTGGCTGAATTGGCGGCGGGCTTGCTGATAGTGTAGAGCCTGTCGGTCTGACCAGCGAGCCACCTGAGATGGTCTGCAACTGCCACCAGAAATAGCCGCCGATAGCCAGCATCATGATACCGCAGAATCCGAGGAAAAGCCATAGGGCTGTGCGTGACCTCGGGATCTGCTTGACGGCAAACACATTTCCCGCTGCAATTCGTGCCGCGGTGTCGCTACCGCCGAGGTCGGTCGGAGGCAGTCCTGGCAGAGGTCTGCTTGGCGGCGTTGCCGTGGCGTCGGTTGCTAGACCCGGGGCGTCTGTATCGAGAGGGCTGGAGAGCGGCGGCAGGGTCCGTCTCTGAGGATTCGGCGCGGGTGTTTCCAGCGGGTCTAGGCGCAATTCAAGTGGGGCGACGCTGCCGCTTGGGCCAGCAGCCTGCCGTTTGGCCTCCTCGGCGCGGCGCAGCGCATCCATCAGCAGGCTCACTGCAGCGGCTCCAGAGGCTGGTCAGGCGACGAGAAGGGGCGATAGACCTGGTCGTTCTTGAAGAAATCCCGGTTCGGCAGGGACTCCCTGAAGCTGCTGAAATCGCCTTCGATGGAAGCGTCCCTGATCACCGTGGGGCGCAGGAGCACGACGAGTTCGGATTTGGCCGAGGAGTTCGAGCGGGTATTGAACACTTCACCAAGAAAAGGGATATCCCCAAAGCCTGGTAGACGACCGTCGCGGTTATCAAGCCGATCTTCCATCAGACCGCCGAGGACCGCGATGTCGCCACTTTCGACACGCATCATCGACTCGATCTCGCGCATGCGAATCTGCGGCACCAGGTTCTTGATGTTGTTCTTGGCAAGTTCCGGATTGGGATCCTGCTTCAGTTCGGCAATACTCGAAATCGATGGCCGTACGCTCAGGGTGACGGTGCCGTTGTCACTGATCTGAGCGGTCAGGCTCATAAAGAAGCCGATCGAAACGGATTGTGGCGTCGTCGTCGTGGTCACTGTGGCGTTAGTGTTGGTATTGCCGGGAACGACGTCCTGCTTGACGTTGAAGTAGACGAAATCCTCGGAAACCTTGAGCGTTGCCGTCTGGTTGTTGAGCACCGCGAGCTTAGGGCTGGAGAGCACCTTGACGGTACCGAAAGCACGTAACAACTCCACGGTCGCCAGCAAATTCAGCGGGTTGATCTGTCTGTACTTGATGACGTATGGTGTCACGGTACTGGGCACGTTGGTCGTCAGCGTCGGCTTGCTGATGCTGTAGTCGGTGCCACTAGTCAAGCGACTCCACTCGATGCCTTGTTGGTAGCCGTCGCTCAACGTGACTTCGATGATGGTCGCTTCGATCAGTACCTGCCTTCTTGCACCACTCATGACCCGATCAAGGAACTCCTGCACTTTTTCGTGTTGCCTGGCAGTGGCTCTGACAGTGATCACTCCGCCTTCCGGATTGGCGATCACCGACGCTGCCTCGCGGAAGGTCATGCGCTTGACTACAGAGGCTCCGGTGTTTTGCAGCGTGGCGGGATTCGGACTGCCAGCCAGGGACTGCACCATCTGGCTTACCACACGCGCCGCGGTACCCGTCGGGGCTGGCGTACCAGTGCCAGTTGTACTCTGCGCCGCGGTTTGTTCGGTAACGGTCTCGGTCGACCCTTCCGGGAAAATCTTGTCGGTTTCGTGCAGCAGTTCTTTCAGGTTCTTCTCGAGAGTTTCCCAAAAGCGGTTTTTCGACTTGTTGTCGATTTGGATACGCGAGGTGTTGCCGGTGCCGGCGGCGCCACCGCTACCGGTCGTCAGCGCGCTGGTCGAGATCTGTGTGCTAGTCGATACTGTTCCCGTGACATCTCGGGCAATGTTGACGTAGTCAACCTTGTAGTTCTTGAGGTAGGGAGAGTCAGGCATCACCACCAGGTTCGGGCCTTCCATCTCAAAGCGCATGTCGACCTGTTTGGCAATGCGGGTGAGCAATTGTGGCAGCGTCTGGTCAATCGCGTTGAGGGTCACCAGCCCGGTGAGGCCGGGATGAATGTCTACGTTCAGCCTGGCATCGCGGGCGAGGGCAAATAGCAGGTCATGAACCTGCACGTTGTTAACGACGACGCTGTAGGTTTCAGTCTTGCCGATGATCCTGGGTCTGGGTAGCAAGACGCTTTGCTGTACGGGCTGGGGAATTGCCCCCTGGATTTTGGGCACGCTTGCGGCCTGCAGATGTCCGGCAGATGGCCCCTTGCTCAGCGTGCTCGGAGTGCAGGCACAAAGCAGCATGGCAAGAGAAATGACACCAGGAATGCGCAGCATGCGCAGATTTTTCAGGGACACGCTCAAGCCTGATCCAGTCAAAGGGGAGTTTATGATACCATGCCGGAAATTCCACACAAGCGCATGATTTTTATTGAATTAGTGATAATTATTCGAGCCTTCCCAGTTGTGACGAACGTAGTTTGGCGACCGCACGCACATAGGGCTTGCTCTCTTGGCTGACTTCTCCAAGTGTCGCCAGCGCGGCATTCGCCTGCTCGCGGGAAGGGTAGTCACCGTAAATGATGCCGAGTCTTTCTCGACCGCCGAATCGTGAACGATAAACCCGAAGCTGCCGCAAATCGAGGGTTCGCTTGTGGTTAACGATGAAATCCGAGATTTCCCGCTGGCTACCGGCGTCGGTCATCAACAGTTGAATGAAATAATGGCTGTCCGGGGTCTGCGCCAACCAGACTTCGGTTGCGGCAATTCGCTCGGCAAGTGTGTCCAGTTTGGCTGTGCCGAGCGTTGCCGTCCTTGAGAAAGTCGGCTCTGGCTCAGCCATTGTGGACATGGCCGAGGATTCAGTTTCCCGCAGCGTGGCCGGTGCCAAAGTTGTTGCCTTGTTCGCCGCCGCTGTCGGTAGACCGCCGGCATTGTTGCCGCTGGCCAGGTAGGCTAGTCCGCCAAGCGCACAGAGGGCGGTGCTTACACCCACCCACAGCCAGCGCGCGCGCGCCGGGTCTGCGATACGCTTGAACTGGGCGTCGCGAATCGCTGCCCGGACCTGCCTGCCATCGATCTGGTGCACCCCTTCGGAAAATGCAGCCAACAGGGCTTTATCGGCAAGGATGTTGATGCGCCGGGTCAGACCCTCGGAAGCCCGGCTGATCAATTGGATGGCGCGTCTGGTAAACAGATCCGGGCCATGATAGCCGGCAGCGCGCAGGCGAAACATCAGATACGCAGCGATGTCATTAGGGTGCAACGGTTCGAGCCTGAAGTGGTGGGTAATACGGTCGTTGAGCTGGCGCAGGGCGGGTTCACCAAGGCGCTGATCCAGCTCGGGTTGACCGAATAGCACGATCTGTAGCAGCTTATGCCGGCTCGATTCAAGGTTGGAGAGCAGGCGCACTTCTTCGAGTGCGGCCAGTGGCATGGCATGCGCCTCATCGATCAGGGCGACGACTTGGCGACCGTCAGCGTAGATTTCCAGCAGACGCTCCTGCAAGGACCGCAGCAGCAAATGACCATACCCTTGCTGTAGCGGAATCCGCAACTCCTCAGCGATGGCGCAAAGGATCTCGGTATGCGACAGCAAGGGGTTGGCCAGATAGATCGTCTCGACCTGACCCGAAAGTTTTTCCAGCAGCATCCGGCAGAGCATCGTTTTACCGCTACCGACCTCTCCGCTGACCTTGACGATACCTTCGTCATGGGTGATCGCGTAGATCAGCGCCTCGAGCGTAGCGCCTCGGTTGGCCCCTGCGAAAAAAAACTCGGTGTGCGGTGTAATCCGGAAAGGCGCCTGCTGCAGTCCGAAATGGTCCAGGTACATCACTGCTCCCGCGCCGACGATTCCATGCGATTATAGAGTGTCGTGCGGTGCATGCCGAGCAGGCGTGCCGCCTGACTGACATTCCCGTGCGCCAGTTTCAATGCAGCCTCGATGTAGCCGCGTTCGGTGGCATCGAGCAGACGATCGAGGTTGAAGGGAACTCTTTGCCGCAAGCGATGTATTGCCGCAGCGATGATTGCATCTCCGGTCGCCGCATCCGTCCCGCTTGGCGGACTCGCTGCAACCTCCTGCGGCTCGTCGGGTAGATCAAGTTCTGCTGCTAGCGCTGCGGTGTCGACGATCTGTCCAGAGTGCCGGGTGGTCAAGCGGATGATAATGTTGCGTAGCTCGCGAACGTTGCCAGGGAAACTGTAGCTGCACCACAAATCTGTCGCCTCCTCCGAGAAGCTGAACGGCCGCTGCTGTGTCTGTGCCGCGTAGAGCTCCCTGAAGTGGTCGAGAAGGACGAGTCTGTCCTCGCCCATCTCGCGCAATGGCGGTGCGACGATCGAACAAACCGACAGCCGGTGATATAGATCAGACCTGAAGTTGCCTGCCTTGACCTCCTTGCGCAGGTCTCGGTTGGTAGCGGCGATGATGCGTGCCCGGCTGAAGCGCTTCTGGGTTTCGCCAACGCGTTGGTACTCCCCATTTTCCAATACTCGCAGCAGTTTGGCCTGGAGGTCGAGTGCCAATTCGCCAATCTCGTCGAGGAACAGAGTGCCGTCGGCAGCATCTTCGAAATAACCTGCCTTCATCGTCACCGCACCGGTAAAAGCGCCTCTGGCGTAGCCAAACAAGGTCGCTTCAACCAAGTTGGGCGATATCGCTGCGCAATTGATCGCTAGGAACGGCCGCTCGCGGCGCTTGGTATGGTAATGCAGACAGCTTGAGGCGATGACCTCTTTGCCACTGCCTGATTCCCCCTCGATCAGTACCGGAAACTGTAGGTCACTATACTGCAGGAGTTGCAACCGCAGTTTTTGTATGGCCGGGCTGTTGCCGAGCAACGACGAAGAGCCTTCGTGGCGCACGTCGTCCACCATGCTAAACGTTAGCGCACCCGTAAGCACTTGCTGCAAGTCACCAGGACTGCACGGTTTTGCAACAAAATCAACGGCGCCGAGAGTGCGTGCGTGACGCGCATTGCCCTCGTCGCTTTGTCCGGAGAGGACCACGATGCGGATCTTGGGCGCAACCTTGAGCAGGTCTGCAATCAGCGAAAAACCCTCATCCGGACGGTGCGGCACGGGCGGTAGGCCGAGGTCAACCAGCGCCAACTCGGGCGTCTTGCGCAATTGTCGAAGCAATTGCAGGCAATGCAGGCGAGAATGGCTGGTGATCACTTCAAAAAGCGGACTCAGCGAAAAACTCAAGGTGTCACAGATCAGCGCATCATCATCAATGATGAGCAACAGAGGCTTCTCGGGCAGAGAGTTTCCTGAGAGAGTGAGCATGCAAGGCTTGTGGTTGTGGCAGAAAGTGCCTGATGGACATTATTCCACAATTATATTGGCGGCAAGTATTTCACGGTGACGTGCAAGGGGGGTCAGGTATAATCCGCGCTTTGTCCTGGGTGCGATGCTGTGGCTGCTGATCATCTTGTCGAGATCAGGGATCTCGACTTTGCCTACGAAGATCGACTGATCCTCAACGGCATCAGTCTACAGATCCCGCGCGGCAAGGTTGTGGCCATCATGGGTGGTTCGGGTTGTGGCAAGACGACACTGTTGCGGCTGATCGGCGGACAACTCCGGCCAAGCCGCGGCGAGGTGTTGGTCGATGGCCAGGCGGTGCAGCGCTTGCGCAACGACGAACTCTATGCTCTGCGTCGGCGGATGGGAATGCTCTTCCAGTTTGGCGCACTGTTCACCGATATCTCGGTATTTGACAACGTAGCCTATCAAATGCGGGAACACACCGATCTGCCCGAAGAATTGATCCGTGACATGGTATTGATGAAGCTCAATGCTGTTGGCCTGCGCGGCGCGCATCATCTGATGCCGGCAGAGCTTTCTGGGGGCATGGCCAGACGAGTCGCACTGGCGCGGGCGATTGCGCTTGATCCGATGTTGATCATGTATGACGAACCTTTCGCTGGGCTCGATCCGATTTCATTGGGCGTCATCGGGCATCTGATCCGCAGTCTCAATGATGCATTGGGCGCCACGACCATCATGGTCACCCACGACATCCAGGAGTCCTTGCTGATCGTCGATTTCATTTATTTCATGTCCGAAGGAAAAATTGTCGCGCTCGGAACACCAGAAGAGATTCGTGCATCGAAGCATCCCTTTGTCCATCAGTTTGTTTTCGCCGAGGCGGATGGACCGGTACCCTTTCACTATCCGGCGGCTCCGCTCAACCAGGAACTACTCGGGAAAGGTGCGTATGCGCGGCCATAGGCAGGGTCCAAGTGCGATCGTAGCGGTGCTAACCCGTCTTGGTCACCATGTCAATGGTGCGCTTCAGCGCCTGGGTTTTGCGGCACGTTTTTTCGTCATGCTGCTGCTCTGGTCCAGCCAGTCTTTCCGACGCCTACACCTGACGATTCGGGAAGTCTATTATGCCGGTTTTCAATCGCTGCTGATCATCATGGTCTCCGGACTGTTCATCGGCATGGTGCTCGGCATGCAGGGCTACGAAACCCTGCAGCGCTACGGCTCGGCCGACGCCCTCGGAGTGCTGGTCGCGCTGTCGCTGGTGCGGGAACTTGGCCCGGTAGTGGCTGCCTTATTGTTTGCTTCGCGGGCCGGTTCGTCGATCACAGCTGAAATCGGACTTATGAAAGCGACCGAGCAACTTACCGCCATGGACATGATGGCGGTCAATCCGATAGCCCGTGTCGTTGCACCGCGTTTCTGGGGCGGGGTGATCTCGATGCCTTTGCTGGCAGCGCTTTTCTCGGCCACCGGAGTGTTCGGTGGCTATCTGATCGGGGTAGTGTTCATAGGCGTGGACGAAGGCGCGTTCTGGTCGCAAATGCAGGCATCGGTTGATTTTCGCTATGATGTCTGGAGCGGCATCGTCAAAAGTTTCGTTTTCGGCATTGCCGTTTCGCTGATTGCTGTTTTCGAGGGTTACGATGCGCAACCAACTGCCGAAGGCGTTTCAAGCTCAATCAAGGGCACCGTCGTCAAGTCGGCACTGGCGATCCTGTCACTCGACTTTGTGTTGACTTCGTTCATGTTCCGGGAGGCTTGATGAGTCGTAAGTTGCTCGACCTGTGGGTCGGTATTTTTGTTGCCATGGGCTTTGCTTCGTTGCTGTTCCTGGCACTGAAGGTCGGCAATCTGGCCGCCGCCAATTTTTCCGAGACTTACCCTTTGACCGCCAAATTTGTCAACATCGGGGGACTGAAAGTACGTGCCCCAGTCAAGAGCGCCGGCGTGGTCGTCGGACGTGTTGCGGATATCCGTTTTGACCCGGCGACTTATGAAGCGGTGGTGACCATCAACATTGATGGCCGCTATCATTTTCCCAAGGATACCTTTGCCTTGATCCTGACCGCCGGCTTGCTTGGCGAACAGTATATTGGACTGGATCCGGGCGGAGATGAGGCGATGCTGAAGGCCGGCGAGGTGATCGTCAAGACGCAGTCGGCGGTGGTACTGGAAAAGCTGATCAGTCAGTTCATGTTCAACAAGGCGTCCGAAGGACCGGTCGAGAAATAGGATAAAGGGGAAATCAGTGCAACCATGCTTTCCAATACCAATACGCGTATCCTGTCTGGCCTACGCGGCAGTGATGCTTGCTGCGAGCGGCTGCGCGACGACCGCAAATAATCCCAAAGACCCTTTTGAGGGTTTCAACCGTGCCATGTTCGCTGTCAACGAAGGCCTCGACGTGGTGGTCAAGCCAGTTGCCCAAGGCTATGACTACGTCGCTCCGCTACCGGTGAAGGTGCTTGTCGGCAACTTCTTCGGCAATCTCTGGGATGTGTGGACAGCGCTGAACAATCTGCTGCAGGGTAAGGGTGAGCAAGCCGTTTCCGATGCCGGCCGAGTGTTGGTCAACAGCACCATCGGTATTGGAGGTGCCTTCGACGTGGCTGCCGAAATGGGTCTGGCCAAGCACTCGGAAGACTTCGGGCAAACTCTTGGCAAATGGGGAGTCGCCGATGGCCCTTACTTTTACTGGCCACTGATCGGACCACGAACGACACGTGATACCTTCGGCTGGATGGTCGACACTTTTCTGTTTTACGATCCGGTGTGGCGTCTTGATGATATCCCATTGCGCAACAGCCTGTTGGCAACACGCTATATCCACTTGCGGGCCAGCCTGCTGCCTACCGACAAGGTGGTCGAAGAAGCTGCTTTCGACAAATACAACTACATCAGGGATGCTTACCTGCAACATCGCCGCAGCGAGATCCTCGACGGAGAAGTGCCGCACGAGGTTCCCGAGGATCAGTCATTGCGCTAGGCCGATACTCGCTGCTTCACCAGAATTCCCGATCTCCCAGGAAATATCCATGAAAATGATATTGTCAATGCTGTTTGCTCTGTTGATCGTGCTGGCACCCGTCACGGCCCAGGAACTGGCTCCGGATGCCATGGTTCGACAAGTGACCGAGGATGTATTAACCGTCGTCCGTCAGGACAAGGACATTCAGAGCGGCAATACCCGGAAGGCAATCGATCTGGTTGAAAACAAGGTGCTTCCGTATTTCAACTTTCAGCGAATGACCGCGCTGGCTGTAGGACGTGACTGGAACAAGGCGACGCCGGAACAAAAGAAGATCCTCACGGAAGAGTTCAGGACGCTGCTGGTACGCACCTACTCAAACGCGCTGACCTCCTACAAGAACCAGACAGTCGTTTATAAGCCCAGCAAAATCCCGGAAGGCGAGACGAATGTGGTGGTCAGGACCGAAGTCGTACAGCCCGGCAGCAAGCCAATCCAGCTCGATTACACGCTCGAGAAGCAAGGTAATGGCTGGAAGGTTTACGACGTTGTTGTTGCGGGTGTCAGCCTGGTCACCAATTATCGCGATACCTTCAAGCAGGAAGTGAACAACTCCGGGATCGACGGCCTGATCACCTTGCTCGGCAATCGCAACAAGCAACTCGCAGCCGGCAAGAAATGATCGAGCATGCTGGCAACAGCCTGCGCGTGACCGCGCCAATGCTCATTGTCAACGCGCGTTCCTTGCTGGAGGCCGGGCGTCATTACTTGCGCTCCGGCCGCCTGAGCAAGCAAGTGGTTCTTGACCTCGTAGCCGTTTCCGAGGTGGACTCCTCGGCACTGAGTATTATTCTTGCCTGGCTACGTACCGCTTCCGAGTACGGTATCAACCTGCGGATGGCTAATCCGCCGGCAAATCTGATCAGTCTGGCAACCCTATATGGCGTCGCCGAACTGTTACCGCTCACCTGAGCGGGCACACAAGCCTCGTCGCCAAGACAAGTTCCATGCCTGTCGCGGTTGCAGTTGAGCGTGTTGAAAAGCGCTTTGGCTCCCTTGTGGCGCTTGCTGGCGTGTCCCTGCAGATCAGTGAAGGAGAGTTCTTTGGTTTGCTGGGACCCAACGGTGCCGGCAAGACGACCCTGATTTCCTGCCTGGCCGGCCTCTCTCGTCCAAGTGCCGGCAAGCTGGTAGTGATGGGACACGATGTGGTCAGCGATTACCGCGCCGCACGGCGCCTGCTTGGGGTGGTGCCGCAGGAACTCGTTTTTGACCCGTTCTTTACTGTACGTGAGACCCTGCGCATTCAATCCGGCTATTTTGGAATTCGCCACAATGAAGGCTGGATCGACGAAATTCTCGCCAATCTGGATCTGACCGACAAGGCTGATACCAATATGCGTCGTCTGTCCGGCGGCATGAAGCGCCGGGTTCTCGTCGCCCAGGCACTGGTGCATAAACCGCCGGTCATTGTTCTCGACGAACCGACCGCCGGGGTAGACGTCGAACTTCGGCAAGGCTTGTGGCAATTCATCCGGCGCCTGAATCGAGATGGGCACACGGTGATTCTGACCACGCATTATCTCGAAGAAGCCGAAGCCCTGTGTGGACGGATTGCGATGCTCAAACAGGGGCGTGTGGTCGCTCTGGATACGACCAGCAACCTGTTGGCACGCTTCGCGGGTCATACCCTGACCCTGCGTCTGGCAAGTGCTGCTAGGCTGCCATCAGTGCTCTCTGCGCGCGCAACGCAAAACGAGGGCATGTGGACCTTTCATCTCGGCAGTCTTGGCGAAATCGAACCGCTTCTCGCCGCAATGCGCGAGGCCGGTTGCGTCATTGACGATCTGCGCCTGACGCAGGCCGACCTGGAAGACGTTTTCCTGGGAGTGATGCAGAGCAGCGGTTACCGCAAGGAAACCGTGTCATGATATCCGGTTTTCGGACCCTGCTCTATAAGGAAGTTCTGCGCTTCTGGAAGGTTAACTTTCAGACCATCGCTGCGCCGGTGCTGACGGCTCTCCTCTATTTGATGATCTTTTCGCATGTACTCGAAGCTCAAGTGTGGGTGCATGGTGTCGCCTACACCAGCTTTCTGATTCCCGGCCTGGTGATGATGTCGGCGCTACAGAACGCCTTCGCCAACAGTTCTTCGAGCCTGATCCAGTCGAAGGTGACGGGCAGCGTGATTTTCGTTCTCTTGCCGCCGATATCCTACGTCGAATTCTTTTTCGCCTACGTCGTCGCGGCGGTACTGCGCGCTTTGATGGTGGCTCTGGGCGTACTGCTGATAACGATCTGGTTTGCTGTACCGGCCATGGTGGCACCTCAGTGGATTCTGCTGTTTCTCGTTCTCGGTGGTGGAACGATGGGGGCATTGGGCATGATCGCCGGCATCTGGGCTGACAAGTTCGACCAATTGGCGGGTTTTCAGAATTTCCTGATCATGCCACTGACGATGCTCTCCGGCGTTTTCTACTCCCTGCATTCGCTACCCGGATTCTGGCAGCAGGTATCGCGTTTCAATCCCGTCTTCTATATGATCGATGGCTTTCGCTTCGGGTTTTTCGGCGTCTCGGACGTGCCGCCGGAAAATAGTCTGACGGTCGTTGGCACGAGCTTCCTGCTGGTGTCGGCGGCAACCCTGGCACTCCTCCGGAGCGGTTACAAACTGAGGTCCTGAATCATGATGCACCCTGAACAACTCCAGAAAATCATCGCCGAAGGCCTTCCCTGCGAGCATCTGCAAGTGGTGGGTGATGGCCAGCATTTCGAGGCGCTGATCGTCAGTACTGAGTTTGCTGGCAGAAGTCGCGTACAGCGGCAGCAGCGCGTCAACGAAATATTGCGGCTGCATTTTGACAGCGGTGACTTGCACGCCCTATCGATGAAAACCCAGACTCCTGAAGAGTGGAGTACAGCGAGTGGATAAGCTGTTGATCCAGGGGGGGCTGCCGCTCTCAGGCGAGATCGCCATTTCCGGTGCAAAGAATGCAGCGCTGCCGGTCCTCTGCGCCAGCTTGCTCGCGCCCGAGACGCTACATCTGAGCAACGTGCCGCGATTGAAGGACGTCTCGACAATGCTCCGTCTGATCGAGCAAATGGGCGTCGCGATTACTCGTGAGGGAGTCGATGGTGTGCTATTGAATAGCCTCGGTCTCAACAACCCGCTAGCTCCCTATGACATGGTCAAAACCATGCGTGCCTCGATCCTGGTGCTCGGCCCGTTGCTGGCGCGTCATGGCGAAGCAAGGGTATCGCTACCGGGAGGCTGTGCGATTGGTGCCCGGCCGGTCGAACAGCACATCAAGGGCTTGCAGGCAATGGGTGCGAGGATCCATGTCGAGCACGGTTACATTCATGCCAAGTCAGGTGCTGGAGGCCTCAGGGGAGCCCATATCGTGACCGACATGGTCACCGTCACCGGAACCGAAAACCTGATGATGGCAGCGGTCCTCGCCGAAGGCGAAACGATCATCGAGAATGCTGCGCGTGAGCCCGAGGTCGTCGACCTGGCCAACTGTCTGATTTCAATGGGTGCGCGGATTTCCGGTGCCGGCTCCGACAAGATTCGTATCCACGGCGTTGCGCGCCTGCACGGCGCATCGCATTCGATCATGGCCGATCGCATTGAAACCGGCACCTATCTCTGCGCGGCAGCTGCGACCGGTGGCAGCATTCGTCTGACCAGAACTTCGGCTGCTTGCCTTGATGCGGTGGTCGACAAGTTGCTCGACGCCGGTTGCGACATCACAGCCGAGCGTTCAGCGATTACTCTCAAGGCACCGCGACGGCTCAAGGCAGTGAGCATTCGCACCTCGCCCTATCCTGCGTTCCCGACCGACATGCAGGCGCAATTCATGGCCATCAACTGTGTCGCGGAGGGGTCGGCAGTAATCCGCGAGACAATCTTCGAGAATCGCTTCATGCACGCTGTTGAACTGATTCGCCTGGGGGCAGACATCAAGATCGACGCCAGCAATGCGATGGTCACCGGCGTCGAGCGTCTCGAAGGTGCAACAGTGATGGCTACCGACCTGCGCGCGTCGGCCAGCTTGGTTATTGCCGGTCTGGTCGCGCAGGGCGAGACGCTAATCGAGCGTATCTACCATCTTGACAGGGGCTACGAACGCATGGAGGAGAAACTCGGACAACTTGGAGCGCAAGTCAGGCGGCTCCGCTGAGACTGAAGAATTGCCACTTTCCTCAAGGTTCTGGTGCGATCAGATAGCGCGCTTGCGCGACGATGTTCGCGACGTTGATTGCGAAGTATTCGTAAAGCTCGGCCGCTGGCGCCGATTCGCCAAAGCGATCGATACCGATCACGGCTCCGTTTAGCCCAACGTATTTCCACCACAGATCGGGGTGTCCGGCTTCTACGGCAAGCATCGGCAGCGATGGCGGCAGCACTCCCCTGCGATAAGCCAGGGGCTGCCGATCAAAGCGTTGGGTACAAGGCATGGAGACAACGCGCGCAGCGATTCCTTCCCGAGCGAGAATGGCCTGGGCATTCAGGGTGAGGCCGAGTTCTGAGCCGGTTCCGATCAACACGACACTTGGCGTTCCACTTTCGGCCTCGCGCAGGACATAGCCACCCAACCGGATGCTGGCTATCTGCTCGGCACTGCGGGGCAACGCCGGCAGGTTCTGCCTCGACAACAGAAAGCATGAAGGACCATCGTCCCGCTCAAGTGCTGAAGTCCAAGCTACAGCTGTCTCCATGGCATCGGCTGGGCGCCAGACGTCGAGACCTGGAATCAGCCGCAAGGAGGCTGCATGCTCGATCGGCTGGTGCGTTGGGCCATCTTCGCCAAGGCCGATGGAATCATGCGTATAGACCATCAACTGCCGCAGTTTCATCAGTGCAGCCAGACGGATCGCGTTGCGCGCATAATCCGAGAACACCAGAAAGGTTGCCGTGTAGGGAATGAAGCCGCCATGCAAAGCAATGCCGTTGGCAATCGCGGTCATCCCGAATTCACGCACCCCGTAGTTGATGTAGTTGCCGCCGGCCTCCCGGTTGGCCGGCCGGGTACCACTCCAGTTGGTCAGGTTTGATCCGGTCAGGTCGGCCGAACCGCCCAGTAGTTCAGGCAGCAGCGGGGCAATCGCTTCGATGGCATTCTGCGAGGCTTTGCGTGTGGCCACGGCAGTGGTTTGACTCGTCCATTGGGCGAGCAGCGCGGCTACATGATCCGGCCATTCGGCGGGTAATTCCCCCCCCATCCGGCGTTCGAATTCGGCAGCTAGTGCGGGAAAAGCGGCACGATAGGCTGAAAAGTCTGCTTTCCAGGCATATTCTGCGGCTTCTCCCCTGCCTCTTGCATTCCAGCCGGCGCGTACGTCGGCGGGCACTTCGAAAGCGGCGAAAGGCCATTCAAGCTGGCGACGCGTATTGGCGATCTCTTCGGCACCGAGGGGCGCGCCGTGCACATCGTGTGTGCCACCCTTGTTTGGTGACCCGAAGCCGATCATCGTCTTACAGCAGATCAGCGTGGGTCGCCCGGTTGCGGTCCTGGCGATACGGATTGCAGCTTCGATCGAATCGGCATCATGGCCATCGCAGTGGGAGACCACGCGCCATCCGTAAGCTTCGAAGCGTTTTGCCGTGTCGTCGGCAAACCAAGGCTGTACATGGCCATCGATCGAAATATCGTTGTCATCGTAAAATACGATCAACTTTGACAAGGACAGTCGGCCAGCCAGCGAACAGGCCTCGTGCGAAATGCCTTCCATCAGACAGCCATCCCCAATGAAGGCGTAGGTATAGTGGTCGACAATTCGATGACCATCACGGTTGAAGGTCTCGGCGAGCAGCCTTTCTGCCAAGGCCATGCCGACTGCGTTGGCAAGGCCCTGACCGAGAGGGCCAGTGGTCGTTTCAATGCCGGGGGTGATGCCGAACTCTGGGTGTCCAGGGGTTTTTGAATGAAGTTGCCGGAAGCACTTCAATTCGTCGATCGACAAACCGTAACCGCTGAGGTGCAGCAAGGCGTAGATCAGCATCGAACCATGCCCGTTCGACAGCACGAAGCGGTCGCGGTCATGCCATCGGGGATTGGCCGGGTTGTGTTTGAGATGGTGGCGCCAGAGCACTTCGGCGATGTCTGCCATTCCCATCGGCATTCCAGGGTGGCCGGAATTCGCTGCCTGAACGGCGTCGATGGCAAGAAAGCGCAGCGCATTGGCGCAGCGGCGGCGGAATTTGCGGGATTCAGTGGGCAAGACAATCTCCTTTAATCAGAGCTAGGTTTAGACAACACAATGGGGCAGGCAACACGGCTTGCCGCATTCAGCGCGAACGACGCTTCTTGTCCATCAACTGCATAATCATCGGCGTGAAGATGATCTGCATCGCCAGACCCATCTTGCCGCCAGGACAGACGATGATGTTCGGCCGCGACATGAACGAATCGTGCAGCATGCTCAGCAGATAGGCAAAGTCGATCCCCTTGGGATTGGCGAAACGGATCACCAGCATGCTTTCGTCCTGCGACGGAATATCCTGGGCAATGAAGGGATTCGAAGTATCCACCGTCGGTACGCGCTGGAAATTGACGTGCGTCCTGGAGAATTGCGGGCAGATGTAATGAATGTAATCAGGCATCCGCCGCAGGATGGTATCCATCACCGCTTCGGTCGAGTAACCACGCTGCGCCTTATCGCGATGCAGTTTCTGGATCCATTCGAGATTGATGATCGGCACGACACCAACACAGAGGTCCACATGGCGACTGATGTCGATGGCGTCGGTCTGGGCAGCACCATGAAGGCCTTCATAGAAGAGCAGATCACTGCCCGGCTGCAGATCGACCCATTCGGTGAAAGTTCCCGGTGGCGAGCCATAAAGCTTGGCCTCGGCATCGTCGTGAACATAGTGGCGACTCTTGCCGCGGCCACTCTCGCCGTATTCGCGGAACAGTCCTTCAAGTTCGGTCAACAGATTGGCCTCGGGTCCGAAATGGCTGAAATGGTTGTCGCCAGCGAGGCTTCTCTCAGCCATCGTTGCGCGCATCGCCTCTCGGTCGTAACGGTGAAAACTGTCGCCCTCGATGATCGCAGCGTTCAGCTTCTCGCGCCGAAAGATGTGTTGGAACGCGCGCGTGACCGAGGTCGTGCCGGCACCCGAAGAACCGGTGATTGCGATAACTGGATTTTTGATCGACATGGGTGTGGCTCCGTTGCATAAAGAGTGTTTTTCCGGTTCGCGGTGCTGCTCAATCATTCCTGAACAGGGTTCGCGTCGAGAAGAGGGGCGATTTGTAAGGCTGGTCTTCGCCGGTTTCATGTTCGCGGTGGTAGCGTTCGATACGCTCCACTTCGTCGCGCGAACCGAGAATGACCGGCACCCGCTGGTGCAGGCTAGTCGGCAGCACATCGAGAATACGTTCCCTGCCGGTCGATGCCAGGCCGCAGGCCTGGCCAACGATCATCGCCATCGGATTGGCCTCGTACATCAGGCGCAGTCGCCCGGGTCTGGAGATATCCTTGCTATCGCGCGGGTACAAGAAAACTCCGCCGCGCATCAGAATCCGATGGACCTCAGCGACCATCGAAGCCACCCAGCGCATATTGAAGTCCTTGCCGCGAATGCCGGTCTTGCCTGCCAGACACTCGCTGACGTAGCGCTGCACCGGCGGCTCCCAGAAACGCTCGTTGGAAGCATTGATCGCAAACTCGCGGGTTTCCGGGGAAATCACGAGATGCGGGTGCGTCAGCAGGAATTCGCCGATGTCACGATCAAGTGTGAACCCATACACGCCACTGCCAACGGTGAGCACCAACATCGTCGATGGACCGTAAAGTGCGTAGCCAGCAGCAACCTGACGGCTGCCGGGCTGTAGAAAATCGGCTGCAATCGGTGCGTCGGCATTACAATTCTCGGGGCATCGCAGGACTGAAAAAATGCTGCCGACAGAAAGGTTGACGTCAATGTTCGACGAACCATCGAGCGGGTCGAAGACCAGCAGATACTTGCCACGAGGATGCTCGGATGGAATCGGATAGATGTCTTCCATTTCCTCCGACGCCATTGCAGCCAGATGGCCACCCCATTCACAGTGGTGAATGAACGCCTGGTTGGCCAGCACGTCAAGTTTTTTCTGGGCCTCGCCCTGAACGTTCTCACGGCCCTCATCACCCAGCACACCGGCCAGTGAGCCCCGCGAAACTCCCTGTGCAATGGCCTTGCACGAGCGCACGACGTCACTGATGAGCATCGAAAAATCTCCGAATAGCGCTGGATTCCGGCGCTGTTCCTCGATCAGGAATTTGTTAACGTTAGTGCGTCCGCATAGCATGGTGATACTCCAGGCGATTGAAATCTTGTCGAACCGGGGATTGTTCGGATTCTAGCGGTCTGATACAAAAACGCCAGTTAAACGTATTGTTCATTTAATTTAATATAACCTTATCGATGAGAAACGCCACGATCCGCCAACTCCAGATCTTTTCGGTCGCCGCCAGTCATTTGTCGTTTGCGCGCGCAGCGGAAAAGCTGCACCTGACGCATGCTGCCATCTCTCTGCAGATCAAACAGCTGGAGGAAGTCAGCGGCACCCTGCTGTTCGAACGGATCGGCAAACGCGTCTTTTTGACCGAAGCTGGCGAAATTCTCCTCGGTCATACGCGCCAGATCCTGCAATCGCTGAAGGAGGCGGATGAAGCGCTGCTCGCTCTGAAAGGATTGAAGGGCGGACGCATTGCCGTCGCCGTGGCCAGCACTGCCGAATATTTCGCGCCAGGACTGCTGGCCGAGTTTCGCAAGACCCAGGCCGACGTGCGTATCCGGATGCTGATCGACAACCGGGATACCGTCAATCGCCTTCTCGCCGGCAACGAGGTCGACCTGGCCATCATGGGCCGTCCGCCGGCCGAACTCGACGCTGTAGCGGTGGCCTTTGCACCGCATCCGCTGGTGATCATTGCCAGCACCGCACATCCCTTGAGCCGGCTGCCCAATGTAGCCGTCGAGGACCTTGCGGACGAAATGCTGATCGTCCGCGAATCGGGATCGGGCACACGATCGGCAATGGAGGAATTCTTTCTCGAACGTTCGGTCAAGCCGCGCATCGGCATGGAAATGGGTAGCAATGAAGCCATCAAGCAGGCAGTGGTGGCGGGTCTTGGCATCAGTTTCATTTCCCAGCACACGCTCGGCCTCGAACTGAAAGCCGAACGTCTGCGCATCCTCAAGGTCGAAGGAACACCCGTGATGCGTCGCTGGCACATCGTTCGCCACAAGAGCAAACACCTGACCCCTGCACTGGCCGCCTTCTGGGATTTCATGGTCGAAGTGGCCCCCGCCCAACTGCGAAAGCTGGTCTGACGACGTCCCGCACAGAAGGCACCGAGTCCACTGGTACATTTGAGCGTTGAATGCTCGATCCTCGATAGGCAATCAGGCAAAACCAGTCTGAACAGGATCCTGTGCCAAGGCCTGGGAACGCTGCGGGCTAAACACCGGGAAGACAATTCTAGCGACACAACCACTGGGCTCATCAGTCTCTGTGTCTCTGTTGTTTGGACGCAGACTGGCTGCGGCTTGATGGACTTCAGCGATCTCGCGAACGATGGCCAATCCCAAGCCACTGCCCTCCCCGTCGCTGCCATCGACGCGGTAAAAGCGGTCGAAAACCCTCTGGGACTCGGCATCGGAAATCCCTGGTCCGCTATCCTCGATTTCAAGCAGGGCGAAATCGCCTTGCGCAACCACCCGCGCGGTCACCCGTCCGCCAGAAGGCGTATAGCGCAAAGCATTATCGAGCAGGTTGTTGATCATTTCGCGTAAGAGAAAGGCATTGCCCAGGATAAGCACGCTACCGGCAGGTTCATAACCCAGGTCAATATATTTTTCGAGTGCCTGCACAACCCAGTTTTCGACGACCTCTCGCAGCAAGTGATCAAGATCGAGCGCCACCAGGGTCTGTTGCGAGTGCTCGCTTGCCTCCGCACGGGCCAGAGCCAGTAGCTGATCGACCAGATGCGAAGCACGATCAGCACCGTTCAAGATCTGCCTGAGGGCGTGCCGCAGTTCGGCTGGATCGGTCTCGCGCATCGCCAACTGAGCTTGCGTCTTCAGGCCGGTCAGCGGGGTCCGCATCTGATGCGCAGCATCGGCGATGAAACGGCGCTGTGCAGCCACGTTTTGCTGCATCCTTGCCAACATTGAATTGAATGCTTCGGTCAGCGGGCGCAATTCTTCAGGGATACGGCGCAGAGCAATCGGCGATAGATCCGCTTCGCGACGAGCTTCAATCCGGTCACGCAAACGCGTCAGCGGGCGCAAACCCTGCGACAAGCCGAACCAAACCAGGATCACTGCGAGCGGAATGATCACGAACTGTGGAAGGATGACACTGGCGATGATCTTGTTCGCCAGTTGAGAACGTTTTTCAGTGGTTTCACCGACTTCAATCAGGACACCACGCCCGTCAGGCCCTGCTTCGAACAGCGATATGTAGGCTATACGCAGGGACTGTCCGTGGTACTCGTCATCGCGAAAAAACACCTCATTATGCTCATTCTTCAAGAGCGTGCCAGCCATCTTCGGCACGGGCAGCTCCGGATCGCCGGCAATCAACTGACCATCTTGGTCGAGCATGTGGAAATAGACGTTATCGATCTCGTCCGAGCGCAGGAAGAGTTGTGCCAGACTGGGCAAGGCCAACTGCGGCTGCCCGTCGACGAAGCTGACCTGGCGCGATATCGCGGCAACATGTTCGCGCAAGGACTGATCGTACGGGAAACTGGCAACACTGTTGGCGAAGTAGTGAGTGAACGCAATGCTGATTGGCCACACGAAAAGAAGCGGGGCCAGCATCCAGTCGAGAATCTCGCCAAACAGCGAGCGCTGGATATCAGGATTTTCTCTCTTCCGCAGGTTTCTCAAGACTGTAGCCGAGCCCGCGCACGGTAATGATATTGACTCCGGTTGATTCGAGCTTCTTGCGCAAGCGGTGGATATAGACCTCGATTGCATTGTGGCTGACCTCCTCACCCCAACCGCAGAGGTGGTCCACCAATTGATCCTTGCTGACCAGGCGTTTTGCCCGTGACAGAAGAACCTCGAGCAGACCCAGTTCGCGTGCCGAAAGATCAAGCATCTCGCCATTTACCAGCGCGCAGCGGTCGGTCTGATCGAAAGTCAGCGACCCGCATTGGATCATCCGTGAAGTACCGGACGACCGACGGCTTAGCGCCCGAACACGAGCCTCGAGTTCAGCCAGTTCAAAGGGCTTGGCCATGTAGTCGTCAGCCCCGAGATCGAGTCCCTTCACCCGATCGTCGATGCCGTCAAGCGCAGTCAGAATCAGGACCGGCGTCGTTGCATTGCGCGCCCGCAGACGACGCAGCACATCCCAACCCGGCATTTTCGGCAAACCAAGATCGAGAATCAGTAGATCGTAGGGATTGGTCAACA
Source organism: Candidatus Accumulibacter cognatus (assembly GCF_000584975.1). Classification (NCBI taxonomy): domain Bacteria; kingdom Pseudomonadati; phylum Pseudomonadota; class Betaproteobacteria; genus Candidatus Accumulibacter; species Candidatus Accumulibacter cognatus. The sequence continues at coordinate 66,401 of NZ_JDST02000003.1, forward strand.
AGGCCGTATCGGCGTCAGTGCCGTTATAGGCACAGTCAATCGCATAGCCTCCCTGACGCAGTGACCGGCACAGACCATCAGCAATGATTCGGTCGTCTTCAGCGAGGAGAATTCGCACGGCGTACCGTTCTTGCTTTAACTGGCGTAAGTTGCTTGTAAGTCCCCGCCATTACACTATCCTTGCTGTTCTCCTTTTATGGTCCTGGGAGTTCTGGTTTTGGCCCGGACTCGGGGGGTGCCTGAATACTGCACCGGGTACTCCCCACCATTTTTTGAAATAGGGGGATCGGCGCGTTTTGCCAATCCTCGGGTACGCTGCCCATGGGTTCACCTGGCGAGTGTAACAAAAAAGACATTGGTTTCGTTGGCAAACGTACGCGCGAATCTGCCCATGGTTTCCAGGGCCAGCTGAGACACAACCTGCCCTGCCCCGAAGGGACAGCCGGGCTGCTCCAGTCACGACTTACGCCCCAACACCGCTTCAACCAACCTGACCCAGTAACTCACCCCTAGCGGCAGAATCTCGTCGTTGAAATCGTAATGCGGATTGTGCAGGGTGCAGCCCCCGGAGCCCGGACCATTGCCTAGCCAAACGTAGCAACCTGGCTTTTCGCGAAGCATGTAAGCGAAATCCTCGGCCCCCATCGAGGGCAGCTCATGCACATGCACTTGATCAGCACCAAGCAGGCCGCTTGCCACACGCCGGCAGATTTCCGTTTCCGAAACACTATTTACCGTCGGAGGATAGCGATGGTCAAAACAAACGGTAATCTGCGCTCCGAATGTACGAGCAATGCCATTGCACAGCCGCTCGATTGCGCCTTCGACAAGATTCTGGGTTTCGACGTTGAAGCTGCGGATCGTACCGCGTAGAACAGCATCGTCGGGGATGACATTCCAGGCTTCACCAGCATGCACCTGGGTGATGCTCACCACCGCCGACTGGCAGGGATGCAGGTTGCGGGCAACGATAGTTTGCAACGCGAGTACCAGATGACTGCTTACAACCAGCGTGTCGACCCCCTGATGCGGCATCGCGGCATGGCAACCCTGCCCCCGTACCAAGATTTCAAAGGTAGATGTGCCCGCCATCACTGGCCCCGGCATCACTGCCATCTCACCAACCGGGATACCCGGCCAATTGTGCAGACCAAACACCGCGTCCATCGGAAATTTCTCGAACAGCCCTTCAGCAATCATCACCTCGGCGCCTCCCTCGGACTCCTCGGCAGGCTGGAAAATGAAGTAAACGGTGCCGTCGAAATCCAGATCGTTCCGGTGCTCGGCCATGTAGCGCGCGGCACCGAGCAAAATCGCCGTATGCCCGTCGTGACCACAGGCATGCATACGTCCATCGTTTCTCGAACAGTGTGGAAAGTCGTTCTTCTCGCACATAGGAAGCGCGTCCATGTCAGCTCTCAGTCCAATGGCACGGGGACTGCTGCCCTTGCGCAGGATGCCGATGACGCCAGTGCGTGCCAGACCACAATCAACTTCCAGTCCATAGCTGGTCAACTCGCGAGCCGCCAATTCAGCTGTTCGCAGTTCATCGAAGGCTAGTTCAGGGTGAGCATGTATATCGCGCCGAATTGCCACGAGGTCGACGAGGAAAGGGATATTCAGAATTGTCATGAGTTCGAACCAATTGCTTGGAAAGAAGAATTTATGCGAGATCGCATGGCAGCCTCGAGAAGCCGCCGGGTCTTGGGAAAAGTCAGGGGAAAAACCTCTGAGAAGCAGTGAATAAGCTTAGCAAAAAGCGCTTGTGGGTAAGTTATCAGATTTTTTCCACAGCTTCATACCGTCTTTCTGTAACCCGAAAAGACGGTATATCATTTTGATTTTTAGAGAGAAAAAAACATATCAACAGGTTTGTTGTCACTATAGCTATGGTAGTATTTATATATAGATTCTTCTGATACAGGATCAGATACCCGGCTTGCAGAGAAAGAGAAGGCTACTGCGACTTGCACCGAAGGAATCCCACCATGAGTTCCTACACGGGCCCAAAAAATAAATAAAACATATTTTAATTCAGCATGTTATAAAACGTTATTGACGAATGGCTTGCCCGTCAAGCCTGGCATCCGTTATGCTGCGAGGCATGCATCTCGTTCTCATCAGTGGCCTGTCCGGTTCGGGTAAATCGATCGCCCTCAAAGTTCTTGAGGACGCCAACTATTATTGCGTGGACAACCTGCCATCTCAGTTGTTGCAGCCGCTTGTCGGACAACTTGAGCAGCAGGGTTACGACCATGTCGGAGTTGTGATCGATATTCGCGGGGGCGATAGCGTGGCCATGCTTCCCTTGCAACTCGATGCCCTGCGCGCCAACGATCTCGACCTGCAATTCCTGTTTCTTGATGCGCAGGATGCAACCTTGATCAAGCGCTACTCTGAAACCCGGCGCCGACATCCTCTGGCCAGTGACAAGCTGACGCTGACCGAGGCCATTACCGAAGAACGAGTTCGTCTTGCCGAGTTGACCGCCCTTGGTCATCACATCGATACCAGCGGCGTCAAGGCCAGCGCACTGCGCGAGTGGGTCCGCCAGTTCGTGACTAGAGATCTTCCTTCAGATTCCTGTCAGGGACTGACCCTGCTTTTCGAATCGTTCGGGTTCAAGCATGGCATGCCGCTCGATGCCGACCTCGTTTTTGATGTTCGTTGCCTACCTAATCCGCACTACGATCCCATCCTGCGTCTGCTCACTGGTCGTGACGCACCCGTCATTGATTTCCTCGAAGCCGAGCCCGAAGTGCTGCGTATGCGTGGCGATATCGCCGGTTTCCTTCGTACGTGGTTGCCGTCATATGTTCGGGACAGCCGCAACTATCTGACGGTAGGCATCGGTTGCACGGGTGGCCAGCATCGCTCGGTCTATTTTGCCGAATGGTTGGGACGCGAGTTTCGTGGTTGTGCGCGTGTTCTGGTTCGTCACCGCGAGTTGCGCTTTCCAATGGTGATTGTCGAAAATCCGTGATGAGCTGGGTCGGGCTGCTCAGGTCCGGCGACTGGATGCTGGTCATCTTGGGTTTGTGCATTTGCGCCGCGTCGTTTCCTTGGGCATGGCGGGCCGGCGTCGCTGAAAAAGCCATCGTCAAGCGCGGCGGCGAAGTATTCTCAGAACTCGATCTGGCACGCAATCGCCGCATTGAAGTCCCTGGGCCACTGGGCATGACGACGGTTGTCGTCGACCAGCGTCGGGTGCGTGTCGCTGCGGATCCAGGTCCCCGGCAATATTGCGTGCGCCAAGGTTGGCTAACTCGCCCTGGCGAAATCGCCATCTGTGCACCCAATCAGGTCAGCGTCGAAATCCAGGGAAGGCAACGGACCTATGATTCGCTCGCGTACTAATACTGGCCAGTACTTGCCGAGCCAGTTTATAATCCGGGTTCAATCCGAGGAGCGCTGCAGGGCTGTCGTCCGACAGTTTCAGGCTCGGATTTTTCAAACGGCGCTCATCCAACCAACCCGTGCCGGGCGCGAGGAGAGGGATGGGCGCAGGCTGAAGTCCTTCAGCAGATATGCCCGACAGCTTCCTTCCCCTGGTCACCGTTCTTAAGGAGCCTTGCCATGTCGGATGCTGTTACTCAAGACTATGTGATTGCTGACCTTGGCCTCGCCGAATGGGGTCGCAAGGAAATTCGTATTGCCGAAACCGAAATGCCGGGACTGATGGCGATTCGCGAAGAGTTCGCGACCACCAGGCCCCTCATGGGCGCACGCATTACTGGTTCGCTGCACATGACGATTCAGACCGCCGTACTGATCAAGACCCTGGTTACTCTTGGTGCTGAAGTACGGTGGGCTTCGTGCAACATCTTTTCGACCCAGGATCACGCTGCTGCGGCTGTCGCAGCTTCCGGAGTATCGGTCTTCGCCGTCAAAGGCGAGTCGCTGGAAGATTACTGGGATTACACTCATCGCATCTTTGAATGGCCGGATGCGGGTTACAGCAACATGATCCTCGACGATGGCGGCGACGCGACGCTGCTCCTGCACCTTGGTGCCCGAGCCGAAGGTGACGCGTCGGTGCTTGCCAGCCCGACTTCCGAGGAAGAGGCGATCCTCTTTGCGACGATCCAGGCCAAACTGGCCAATGATCCGACTTGGTACTCGCGTCGTCTGGCAGCGGTCAAGGGCGTGACCGAGGAAACCACGACCGGCGTGCATCGCCTGTACCAGATGCACGCCAGGGGTGAGCTCAAATTTCCGGCGATCAATGTCAACGACTCGGTTACCAAATCGAAGTTTGACAACCTTTACGGTTGCCGCGAATCGCTGGTCGATGGTATCAAACGCGCCACCGACGTGATGATCGCTGGCAAGATTGCCCTGATCGCCGGCTATGGCGATGTTGGCAAGGGCTCGGCACAAGCCATGCGCGCCCTGTCCGCACAGGTGTGGGTCACCGAAATCGATCCGATCTGTGCCTTGCAGGCGGCCATGGAAGGCTACCGCGTGGTAACCATGGATTACGCGGCTGACAAGGCCGATATCTTCGTTACCTGTACCGGCAACTATCACGTGATCACCCATGCGCACATGGCCCGGATGAAGAATCAGGCGATCGTCTGCAACATCGGCCACTTCGACAACGAAATCGACGTCGCCTCGATCGAGACCTATGTCTGGGAAGAGATCAAACCGCAGGTCGATCATGTGATCTTCCCCGATGGCAAGCGCATCATCCTGCTGGCCAGAGGTCGTCTGGTCAACCTCGGTTGCGGTACCGGCCATCCCTCGTACGTGATGAGTTCCTCGTTCGCCAACCAGACGATTGCCCAGATCGAACTGTTTACACGCAATGCCAACTATCCGGTCGGGGTGTATACCCTGCCCAAACACCTCGACGAGAAGGTGGCCCGCCTGCAGCTCAAGAAACTCAATGCCGAGCTCTCCGAGCTGACGGATCAGCAAGCTGCCTACATCGGCGTAGCGAAGGAAGGTCCTTACAAGTCCGAGCAATATCGCTACTGACATTTGCCGACTCATGACCCCGCAGCCTCCCGTTTTCAGCCTAGAGCTTTTTCCGCCGCAAACCCTCGAGGGAGCGGAAAAGTTGCGGGGCACGCGTGCTCGCTTGGCGCTTCTGGAGCCCAGGTTTTTCTCGGTTACTTTTGGCGCCGGCGGTTCGACGCGTGACCGCACGCTCGAGACTGTGCTTGAAATCCAGCGCGAAGGTCATCAGGCGGCACCGCACCTGTCGTGCATCGGGTCGACTCCGGATAGCATTCGCAGCATTCTCGAACAGTATCAGGCACATGGTATTCGCCATCTGGTTGCACTGCGCGGTGACCTGCCGTCGGGTATGGCCAGGCCGGGCACCTTTCGCTATGCCAACGAGCTCGTCGAGTTCATTCGCGCCGAAACAGGCGACTGGTTTCATATTGAAGTCGCGGCTTATCCGGAATACCATCCGCAGGCAAAAAGCCCGATGGAGGATCTCCTGGCTTTCAAACGAAAGCTCGACGCTGGTGCCAATTCGGCAATCACGCAGTATTTCTACAACTTCGACGCCTACGCGCATTTTATCGACGAGTGCCAGGCGCTCGGCATTGATGTGCCGATCGTCCCCGGCATCATGCCGATCTCCAGCTACAGCAGTCTTGCCCGCTTCTCGGATAACTGTGGTGCGGAGATACCGCGCTGGGTCAGGAAAAAACTTGAAAGCTACGGTGACGACACCTTGTCGATCCACGCTTTCGGTCTCGATGTGGTCAGCTCGCTTTGTGCAAAACTGTTGGCCAGTGGCGCTCCTGGTTTGCATTTCTATACACTCAACCAAGTGGAGCTGACCACTACCCTGTGGCAGCGTCTCGGCCTTTCTAGGCGATATTAAGGTGAAATCGCGTCAGCAACTCACGAACCTTCACTCGCCCGCACGCCGAAGAAGGTTCGGGGGCGAAGGGAACGGCAGTGGCTCTGACCATGATAAAGTCATGGCCTTTGGTCGAAGCCTCCGGAGCAACCGTCTTGATGAGAATGCATGAAAGACTATTACGCCATACTCGGGATCGCCAGTGATGCCTCAAAAGATGTGGTCAAGATTGCATATCGCAGAAAGGCCTGGTTACTTCATCCAGACCGCAACAAGGCTCCGGAAGCGACCGACCATTTTCGCGACGTTCAGGAAGCCTATGAAACACTTTCTGACACCAGTCGTCGACAGGTCTACGATGAGAATCGACGCCGTAATCTTCTCGATAAGCCTCTGGAAACTGCGCGGGAAATCTGGAAAAATTATCTTGAAGGAGTACTGTAGTGAGGCTGTCGCCATTCTTTGAAGATCTGAAGTCTGCCTATGACGCCGAGCTAGACGACTTGATGACCGATTCGGCAGGGCACGATGTCCTGGCCAAGCGGCTCAAGGCGAAGCGCGGGCAGCTTGCGCAACTCCTGCCGATGATTGAGTGCAATCCTGAAATGGTAGCCGTTGCCTTTCACGGCGGCATGCGTTTTGCCAGTCCGGAAGTAATGCGGGAGCTTGCCGCACAGGAGCCCGAAGACCTGCCCGACTGGTCAACACTGCTGACGGCGGTGGAGCTGGAATCCTGGGCCGAAGCCTTCGCCGAGGTCGTCCTCAAGGACCCGAACGGTGACCGGTTCATGGTGGTGACCGCCTGCCTGGAATATCTGCAAGGGCGCTTTGCAGCGTCGTCTGAGCCAGAGCCTGAACGGTCGACAGACACGCGTGACGCTGTCAACAGCGACCAGAACGAGCAGGACTTCGATGACAGCCTCGACCTTGCAGAGTCCGGTGCCGACTGGCTTGCCGAACAGGGTTTTGATCGGAAAGATCAATTTTCGGAGGATCACTGATGGGCCATCCGGTACTGGTGAAAGCAGGGAGACTGATCCAACTCGGCAACATCGTCGGTGCCGAAGCAGCCCTGGCTTCGCTGGCGGAAAGCGATGGTGACGATGCCTTGGTGGTGGCTCTCGATGACTTTCCAGCCAAAGACCTGCTGGCTGTTCTGCGCGACTTCGATTCATCTCGGGAATCAGTGGTGAACCTGTTGGTCTCGCCAGAACAGTTCGCCCGTGCAATCGTCCTCGAACGGCGCTACGGCGAGCAAAGTCATGAGCGGTTGCACGGCATGATCAATTCAGTGGTTTTCCGGGCAGGCAGCGATCCCGGCGAATTCCTCGAGGCGATCGGAGAATTCGAAGGCGGCTGCGAGGTCCTGGCCGATTATCTCTGCGAGCGTGTCGAAAACGTCGAGCATTTCTTCAAGACGGCGACCTTTGATTTCTTCGCCGATGCAGAGGAATCTGCCGACGACATGACCGACGAAGAACGTCTGGACGCGCTCGCTGATCCCGGTGTCAATCGTCCTTTCCTGACGCACAATGAAGTCAACGATCACGACTGGATGGAGCTGACCTGGATACTTCGTTACCAATACCCCGAGATCTTTCGGGATGTCCTGCTGATCCTGCGTGCGCGTAGCAGGGCCGAAGAACTCGTGTCGCCTGACCTGGCAAGGCCCAGGCCTGCGGACAGGTCGCCGGTCGAGCTGGGGGAGGAGTCAGCGCTATAGTTGCAGGTTTCTGAATTACCGGCTACTCACAGAAGGATGTTACCGCCCATGCCGCCTAGCTGCCAGAAAATCGCAGTATTCGATGCGCGGTCTTTTTTCGAAAAGGCCCTCGCTCACGGGGTGCGCAATGGGATCATCGATCAGCATAGAGTTGTCAGTATCCTGAATGACGCCCCAAAGGGAATGCTGCAGATTGCCGAGTATTTCGGGACGCAGTATTTGCGGCCGAATATCGAGGAGGCGCGTACGCGGATCGTCAATCTGGTCAGTCTTTTTCTTGCTGACCGCAGCGGTGGTGACCTCGACAAAGCAGCTCGATCGTTGCGGGACCACACTTTTCTGTCACATTCGCGTGGCGGTTCCGAAATGATCAAGGCGCTCTGGGCCTTGCCCGATTGTGACATCATTGGCGGTATGAGCGCGAAGTCACAAAGGGAATTCCTGGCTGAGTGGTCGCTCAGGGAGCATGCCGAATATCGAATCGCCCTCGAACAAAGGAAGGCGTATCACTTGGCGATTGAAGCGGCACTCTGGTTTGCCGAAAACCTTGGAGTAGCCCCCTCCAGCCTTTCGATGGTGCCCGTTGGATCGTTCCTGCGTACGGCCATGCTCGTCTATCTTGGCGGAAACACCCCACCTGCATTCCCCAATGCTGCCGGCTTAGTCAGTATTCTGAAGGCAATCAGGAAGAAAGGGATAGCGCCGAAAGGCAGAAAGCGAGTCAAGGAGATATTCCAGATCCTGCCTGAATCGTACCAGGAGATTGCCAGACGCCACTTGCAGGAGGTCGAAACAGAGGATCTTCCGAGGATTCTCGATTCCTCATTGGCGATCGACAAGTTGTTCGAAGAGACTGTTCAGAAAGGGTATTTTCTGCGGGATGTCGATCTCGAAGATGCCAGTCTATTCGATGCCGCAGTTTCGAAGGAGTGGCAAAAGATGACTGCAGGCAAGACTGACGATGACTCGCTGCTGACGATTTTTGTCTGCATCGCAGCCGATACGGTTCCCAAACCTACTCTGACACGATCGGCAGCGAGAGCCCTGATCCGCAAGGTTCGTGCAGACGGTTTAAAGCAGGAACCAGTGCTCGGCTTCATTCGTCAGTGCGCGCCCCATGAGATGCAGGAAGGCCTGGAAAAATTATGGAATGAATTTTTTCCGGAGGCTCAAAGCTATCTGCTCGATAGCTCTGATACGACCCTTGGCGAGGCAGTGGCTTTCCTTAAAGAACACTGTTATGTGATGTAGTGGTGTGCTGTGGCGCCGTGAGGGTGGTCTGCTGGTGACGTTGCTTGGCAGGCCAAGTCCCCGGTTCGCTTGCTGCCCGCATCAGCGAGGGCATGGAAGCGTGATCATCACTCGCCCAGCACCAGGCCCTCACGGCGTGGATCGGCTCCGCCGGCGAATCCAGCCGAGGTCTTTTCGATGGCCTGCAGACCGCTGTTCATGCCGACTTCGTTCACCACGTGGCTGCGGGCCCTAAGCGCTTCGACAAAGGACGGGGAAAAACGCTTTTCCTCAAGCAGTGTCGGCCCGTTCAGCGAACCAAAGTTGGGCAGGTCGATGGCCTGTTGCGGTTTTAATCCCCAGTTCAGCATCGCGTAAAGCAGCTTGGCCGTGTAGTGGATGATCAACGCGCCGCCCGGTGAGCCGCCGCTGATCACCAGCTCACCGCTGTCCTGGTCAAAGACCAACGTTGGACTCATCGATGAGCGCGGGCGCTTGCCCGGTTCGACGCGGTTGGCGATGGGCAAACCTCGGTTATCGGTCGGGGTAAAGGCGAAATCACTGAGCTGGTTGTTGAGGAGAAATCCCCGTACCATCTGGCGTGCTCCGAAGGCATCCTCGATGGTGGTGGTCATTGCCAAGACGTTGCCGTACTGGTCGGCGATGCTGAGGTGCGAGGTTCCGTATTCAGGCTGTTCGGGCATCGCTGCCTGGGTCATTGGTCCCGGCGATGGCGAGCCTGGTCTGGCGACCTGCATGCTGTGCGGGCCAATCAGCCTCGCTCTTTCAGCCAGGTATTCCGGCTGGATCAGCGCGTACCAGTTGCCCACCGGTGCAGCGACGAAATCCGGATCGGCGACATACTGGGCGCGATCGGCAAAAGCCAGGCGTGCTGCCTCACTGTAATAGTGCATCCAGAGTGGGGTGGCAAACGGCAGGAATGCAGCTTCGGTGTGATTGATGATGCCGAGAATCTGGGCGATGGCGATCGCTCCCGAACCTGGAGGCGGAAAACCGCAGATAAGGTAAGTTCGCGGTGGCTCAACCCGTTTGGGCGCATAGCTGCTGCACAGCGGCTGGCGGCGCTGCGGCTGGTATGCGGCCAGATCCGCCAAGGTAAGCTGGCCGGGGTTTTCCGGATATTGCTGCACCTTATCGACGATCGCCTGCGCGATCTCGCCCTCGTGCAGTGCCCGTGACCCCTCGCTGGCGATCCTGCGCAGGACGCCAGCCAGTTCGGGATTGCGCAAAAGGCTGCCGACGGTGACGGGTTGACCATCCGGATCATAAAAATAGGCAGCGGCCTGCGGATCCTTCCGGAGATGGGGGTCGGCCTTGAGCAGTGTGTGCAGGCGCTGACTGACCGGAAATCCATTTTCGGCTAGCCGGATCGCCGGTTCGAAAAGGGTCGGCCAGTGCAGCCGGCCATATTCGGCGTGCGCCACTTCGAGCATCCGCAGGGCACCTGGCACGCCGACGGCGCGGCCACCAACGATGGCTTCCTGAAAAGTCATCACTTTGCCGTCGGCCTTGACGAACAGACTCTCACTGGCTGCTGCTGGTGCTGTCTCGCGACCGTCGAAGGCAACCGTCTGGCGACCATCGTGGTGGAGCAGAAAAGCGCCACCGCCGATGCCGCTGGATTGTGGTTCGACGAGGGTCAACACCATCTGCGCGGCAACCGCCGCGTCGATCGCCGTGCCGCCGTCTTTGAGCATGGCGAGTCCTGCAGCGCTGGCCAGTGGATTGGCCGTGGCAATGGCAAACTTCTGGCCGTGCCATCCGGGCTGTGCACTGAGGCCCGAGGCGCCTTCAGGTTGACGGCTTTCGGCAGTTGCGCTCGCAGTCAGCGATGGGGAATGACTGCAGCCCACGACCAGCATCAGCAGAACGAGGAAAATGATGTGCATGGCTATACTCCAATCGGGAGACCCTTGCTTTGTCTCATTCAAGACTATCACTCGTCAAGCTGGCCGGTGCGCAGACGATGCCGCTGGTACATTGTGCTTGTTGAAATATATCCAGGATTGATTCCCGGTGTTTTCGAGGAAAATGCCCATATCGCCTCCGTTGCCGTGTGGTGGCCTACCTCCTGCTTGGGGTTGAGAATATTGTCCTCGCAAATTAAATACGACGGCATAAATACGCCGGCAACGCGAGGCGGAGCTTTTTTGATTGCCGTCAACCGCCGCGCTAAGCCATGGGTTCCGAGGTCTCGATGCTGAAGGTGCCGGGCCGGGACGGTCGTCTCCTATTCTGGCCGGACCAAGCCCTATCGACCGCAGGCATGCTGGTTCGTGTCGTGACTGAGCTCGCGCCACTGGTCGAGCTGACCCGCTGGCGGTTTGACTGGATCTCGCTTGCTCGGCTACATTGTCCTGGCCATGTTCCCTGCGATGCCTCCTCTCTCTAGGTCGCGTATTCCCGCAGGGGCCCTGGCCATTGATGAGTGTCGTGCAACACATAACCTCAGCAGGTGCAACCATGTCCGATTCATCACCGTCGCCGGGTACCGCATGGTCGGCCGAAAAGGTCGATCCGTCAGGTGCCGAGATCGAGTTCGAATACGTTTGGCATGAAGGCAGTGTGCCGCCACCACACCACTACTGGTTCAGCATCAAGGGCTGGACTGGCGGGAACGGTCAGATCGTCTTCGTTCCGGGCTACCCTTTTGAGGCGCCGCCTCAGTGGGTGCAACCTTTTCCCATCGCGCCCGAGCGTGCCGCGGCCCTGAAGGCTTGGGTACGCGGCCAGCGGATCGTGGAGCGGCCATGGCCGGAATCTCCGAGCCTCATGGTTGGGGGTAGCCATCGCGCCTTTAGCCTGTGCCGGGGTGACCGCCAGGTGCAGGTACCAACGCAACTGTCCGCAGACGACGCCCGGTTGGCCGACGAGTTGGCCGGGCAGATCCAGGCGCTGGTACCCGAGACCATCTGGCGCGATTTGCGCGAACGCCACGCTGCACATGTCCAGTCGTGTTGTCGTTGAAATAAACGACACACCGGAGTAGCATGACCCGAGGTGACTGGCGTCAGTTGCCACAATCGGTTCTGACCAAGGAGAGATCATGAGAATCGTTTCGATGGCCGCGATCGCCGGCATGCTCTGTGTCAGTCAGTCGGCGCTGGCCGCTGTCAAGCTGGTCAACCGGGACAGCACCTCGCACGACGTGCTGATCAAATGCTCCTCGACCACTGACGGCAGCGTGGGCGCCAGCTCAACGCGTGATCTGGGCAATGGGCCGTGTACCGTGACGGTCAAGAAGACCGGTTCGAGCGCGACGGCCAGCGGCAACGACTCGCTGATCATCAAGGATGGCAAGATATCCAAGTGATGTGACTCGATGTTCAAGTTTTCATGCCGGGATTGTCACCCCCTTATGGTGCAGCGGCCTGATAGCGAAGTGACGCCGAAGGTTCAAGTCGGACGAGATCCCGATCGCTCATGTGTTTTCCCGAGGGCGCCAGCGAGAACAGCATGCTGAGCTTTTCAGCCAGTTCATAAGGCATTCGTGCAGGTTCCGCCTGCGGCCAGAATGTTCCGGACAAGCCGCATGACGGTTTCGGCACAGGCGGCTTGTTTCAGGCTACTCACGGTGCACGCGGGTGCCCTGTTTTCCAGGCAGGCACGTTGCTCAGGGTGGATGAGCAAGGCATGGTCTAGCAGCAGGCCCAGGGGCAACCCTCGTACTGATCCGTCTTCGTCCGGCTGTCCAGTCCGCAAAGAACACTTCCAGCCGCCATCTGAACGTATGGCAACCTACGATATCTAGCGTTCGCCAGGATAAGTCGGTCGCCACCCAATAACGGTATTGCGCTTCATCAACGCGCTTGACTGCAATCACAAAACGCTGCGTGCCATGCGCCTTGACCTTCAGGCGGGCACTGTTGATCCTCATTTGGACGGACTCCGCGCCTCGCTGTGCAACCGTTTGCGGCGTGCTCTGATGCCGGGTGCATTTGTCCTGGATCGACATCTCCTTGTATTGGCCGTTGAAATAGCCGCCGCTCTTCTTGTCGAATAGATTGTGGGCGCCGTAGATCAGCGTGGTCCTTTTCGCCCGCTGATGGTCGGTGTCATCGGCAACCAGAACGCCGCGCTTGAGGTGGAAGCGGCGCAGAAGAAGAGAGACGCCGGCCTGGAGCAGTTTCGATCACGGCAATTGGGCATAGCGAAACATCCAGGAAAGCGCGCCAATATTATAGCGGCCCAAGCCCATACGTTCGAACGCCGACCAGTTCAGGCTCCCCAAGCAATCGCCCAGTTAGGCAGAAACTCAGCCAGCCCTGCTGGAGCCGGCTCAGGCGATGTTAGGGATGCCGCCGGCTCAGTTCCTCCCTCAACGGGACACGTACTGGCTGGCAAAGGGCAAGGTGTCGGCAAACATGGCAGAACCCTCCGGAACAATACTTTCATGTTAGCCGCTGGTCGTCAGATAGCAAAAACTTGAACATCGAGTTTCCACCCGAAAAACTGCCTGATTCCAACCGAAGTAGCACATCCATTGGAAGAATTCTGCGCGAGTGATCGCCTACCCCATGGGTAGCGGAGGATTCTGGCAGTAACATGGGCAGTCAGAATGTTGGAGTGCAGGAATTGTCCCTGCATGCATAGCAATATCGCCGCCTTGCATGGCAAACTTCCCTCTTCTTGTCGCTGATCCTTAGCCGGCCTGGATCACACCACTTTCTTCAGTCATTGGTAGAAAAAAAACAAGGAGGAGGAAACACATGAGTGACAAAGACACAGAAAGGACGTCCGACAGCGAGCGAGTCGTGCGAAACCGGGCGAGTGAGGAGAGTACTTCCTGGGCAGACCAGCACGACCTCCTGTCCCAGGCAAACCACTTCGGGCCGCTGGCGCCATTTCTCCTGACCGAAGCCACGGCGGAACTGTCGATTCCCGTTTTCGTCATTGACCAGAATCACCAGATCATCGTCTGGAACAAGGCGCTTGCCAGACTGACTGGCCTCGATGCCGAAAGGATGTGTTGCACGTGCGACTCATGGCGGGCATTTCATACGCAACCGCGACCCACTCTCGCCGATCTGATCGTCGACGGGACCGTGGATCAAAAGGTGGAAAAACTCTATCACGGGAAATACCATCGTTCGCCCTTGGTCGAGGGCGGCATCGAAGTCTGTGACTTCTTTCCCTGCCTTGGTCCGGACGGTCTCTGGCTGCACTTTACCGCAGCACCGCTCAAGAATGCAGACGGGCAGATCGTTGGCGCGATCGAGATCTTGCTCGACGTCACCGCTCGACATCACACCGAAGCCCTGCTGTTGGAAAGCCAGGGCTTTTTGCGTCAGATCGTCTACTGCAGCTCGGTGTCCACCTTTGTCATCGACCGCGAGCACCGGCTGACCCATTGGAACCGTGCTTGCGAACTGATCACCGGCCATTCCGCGCAGAAGATGGTGGGTACCCGGAATCAATGGCAACCGTTCTACGAATCCCAACGCCCCGTTTTTGCCGATCTGATCCTGGAATCTGCCGTGGACGAAAGCGTTTCTCGTTATTACAAAGGCAAGTTTCGCCCCTCCACAGTGCTCGATGGGGCGTACGAGATCGAAGACTTCTTTCCCCATCTCGGAGAAAGCGGCTTGTGGCTGTTCTTTACCGCGGCACCGCTCCATGATGTGGAAGGCAACCTGATCGGCGCGATCGAAACACTCCAAGACATCACTGAGCGCAAGCGCGCCGAAGAAGCGCTGCGTGAAAGCGAACGCCTTCATCGCACGATGAGCATCACCGATGCTCTCACCTCTCTGTTCAATGCGCGTCATTTTCACGAGCGCCTCAAAATCGAAACCGAAAGAGCGCGACGGTACCATCGAACACTTTCCCTGCTCGTCATCGACCTCGACAACTTCAAGCAACTCAACGATACCTTCGGCCACCTTGAAGGGGATCAGGCCCTTGCAACGACCGGTGCAGTGATCAGGCGTTGCCTGCGTGGGCTCGATGCTGCATTCCGATATGGTGGAGAAGAGTTCGCTCTCCTGCTTCCGGAGACGGACCTGGCGGGTGCCGTTCGACTTGCCGAACGCCTTCGTCGGTGTCTTGCCGAAGAACCGCTAACCACCGCTGCGGGCATTCCCCTGAAGATCACGGCAAGTATTGGTGCGACCGAGCTTTCGGAACCGGAAACGGAGGACAGCTTGATCCGACGGGCCGATCAAGGCGTGTATCTGGCGAAACAGGGAGGTAAGAATCAAGTCGTTCCGGTTCCGGCAAAGGGTCGGAATGCCCACGCCCGTTTCGGCGAGGTTCGGGGGCCATGGAATCTTGATCCATCGCCGAGTTGACGCACGCACTCGCAGAACTCTCCGTACGGGAACCTGCTGCATCGTGTCCGAGGTCCTGGCGGCGGTGTGCCTGGTCGCGCAGGGCCTCATCCATGAGTACCGCGAGGCAGGTCCGCACCCCATGCCTGGGCATCCCATATGCTGAACAATGCTGCAGAAAATCGTTCACCACCCGGCGCGCAGCCTCGATGAATACCGTCTCACTTACAGCTCATCGTTGTCGACTGCTGACCTGCCGGTGCTACACCTGCGCGTCGAAGCGCTGTCGGACTCTTCCTGACGCTCTACGACGCCGCACGCGGCCCGTGCCTGTTGCAGCACCTGCGCGGAACGGCGCAGTTCGACCTGTTCCGCCCGCCGTATTACCTCAGGCTGCTGCTCGCGCAGGCAAACGATGGCACCGACGCGCTGTTCACCGGCTTCGTCCGCCAGTCGCTGGCGCGCCTGGCTTACGCGATGCAGGAACGACGCGCTCGCGCTGCTCGCGCTGCACGCGCTCACGTCTGCCGAAGACCTGCTGTACGCCGGCGTCGCGCTGCCGGCGCTCGAAGTGCAATGGGACGAAGTGTTCTTCGTCCATCAACTGTTGCAGGAATACTTCGCCGCACGCGCTTGCCGTCCGGCCACAGCCCGCGCTCACGGCGAGCGCGTGGCGCGCCGCCGAGATGCAGTCCGGCCTGGCCGAAGTGCTCGCCGGTCTCGCCGTTGCCGACGCACTGCCGGCAGCGCCGCCGACCGGCTGGGAGGAAACGTTCGTCCTCGCCGATGCGCTGGCCGCCGACAGCGAAGGCTTCGTCCGCGCGCTGCTGGCGCACAACGTGCCGCTCGCCGGGCGTTGCGCGGCGCAGCCCGAAGTGTCGATCTCGCCGGCGCTGCGCGCCATGCTGCAGCAGACGCTGTTCGAGCGCAGCCGCGACGCCAGCGCCGACCTGCGCGCTCGCTCGGCGAACCGCGCTTCGAACGGTGCAAAGGCGCGTACGGCGACTACCTGCTGCCGCTGGTCACGATTCCGGCCGGAACGTACCCGATCGGCAGCGACGAGGGAATCGACCCCGACGAGGCGCCCGCGCACACGCTCGCAGTCGGCGAGTTCGCGATCGCACGCTTTCCGCTGACCAACGCCGAATGGCGGATGTTCCTCGAAGCCGGCGGCTACGACGACGAGCGCTGGTGGCAAAGCGCTGGCGCAGTGGCGAGGGAAGCGCCGACGGAATGAAGCAGCAGCTACGCGACGATCTGCAATGGATACGCGAGAACGCCGAAGAGTACCGTAAGAACGTGTGCGCAAAGACTCCGGTCGGCGTCTTTCTCTGCGGCGATACTCCGGAAGGCCTGGCCGATGTGAGCGGCAACGTCGGGGAGTGGACGAACAGCGTGGTCGGGCAGTATCCGTACGTCGCCGACGATGGGCGCGAGGACGCGGGCCAGGCGGATACCCGGCTTGTGGTGCGCGGCGGCTCCTGGGCAACTCCAGTGACTACGCGCGCGGCGCCTACCGCCGCGCCAACGATCCAGGCCTCCGGAGCGAAGTCCCTGGGGTTGCGGTTGGTGTGTTTCTCCCCCATCCTGTAACGCTGCCCACTGGAACGCTGATCTCTGGCAACTCTGGTCCACGGAAACTCTGAATCGCCGCGCAGTGGCGATTCCACGGACGCGGCGCAGCCGCGTCCTCCGCCAGGCGCGAAGCCGCCCGGCGCGGACTGCGCGCGCGCGAAGTCGCGCAAGCGATCGGTGCCTGGGAGCACGGTGAGCGCGCGGTGGCGCCGGAACGCTTGCGTGTGGCGATCGCCCGCTACTGAGAAGTGCTTGCCTTGCCGCCGGATGCCTTGAAGCGCTCGACCGCCTTCTTCAGATGCGTATACTCTTCGCAGCCGAACAGGCACGCCTTGTCGAGGACAGCGAGGCGTTTCTCTGCCGCGGCAAGGTCACCCCGCATCAGGTGGAGCTCGCCGGAGTATTCGAGCGCGCCGCGGTGTCTGGGGTCGATGCGCAGCGCTTCGTTGTAGTGGCGCTCGGCAGCCTCGAGGTCCGGCGACGCAGACTTGCGCAGACTGTACCCCATCAGGTTGTTCCAGTCCGCGCTGGCCGGATCGTTGATGCGCTTCAGTTCGGCAATCGCCGCTGTCCATTGTCTGGCCTCGACGTACGCACGCGCTTGCGCCAGTGTGTCGGGAGCGGCGCTCGCGCTGGGCGTGCTGTCGGCGAATGCCGGACAATGGCTGAGCACGGCCACTGCGGCGGTCGAGAGAATGCGTACGAGCGACTGGTTCATGGATACTGTCTTCCTCCTTGTTTGCTTGGGCAATGCAGACACAGCGCTGGCGCCGGGCCAGCGCCACGCGCGGCATGAGCGGGAGCTGGTGCAGAAATCGTCGCGAACCGGCCGAGGTGCGTGGCGCGAGCGTGCAACGCCGCAGTTCGGCCGCACGGTGGCTTTGTTCACAGCGTCTCAGGTCCTCAGGCGGAAAGGCGTGAAGTTGGTGCGTATGTCGTAGTAGTCCTCGTGCTCGGCGCGCTTGAGCGCCGCGACGATCTTGTAGGTCAGTGGCGTAAAGACCACTTCGACGCCGACTTTCGTGACGAACTGCGCGAGCATCACACGCCAGAGAATCTCGTTCGGAATGAGTCCGGAACCGTAGAAGGCAAGCGGGTAGAACAATAGCGAATCTACGCCCTCGCCGACGATCGTCGAGCCGATCGTGCGTGTCCAAAGCCAGCGCCCGTGCGTCAGGATCTTCATCTTGGCGAGAACGAAGGAATTGACGAATTCGCCGCAGAAGAAGGCGGTCAGCGAAGCGAGAACGATGCGCCAGGTCGAGCCAAAGGCGATTTCGTACGCTGCCTGATTCTGCCATGCGGGCGCCGGCGGCAGATGGACGACGACCCAGGCCATCAGCGAGGCGAAAGTCATCGCCGCGAAACCCGCCCAGATCACGCGTCTCGCGCGGGCGTAGCCATAGACCTCGGTGAGGATGTCGCCGAAGATGTACGAAATCGGGAAGAACAGGACGCCGGCGCCGAAAGTCACCGGTCCGATCACCGGGACCGTCAGTTGCGCCGCCTTCGCCGGGCCGATCAGGTTCGAGCACAGATAGACGGCGACGAAAGCAGCCATGACCAGGTCGTAATACCGGTACCCGCTGCTGGCTTGTGGCGTCGAAGGCAGTTGCACGTCGGTGGACATGGCGGCTTTATACCACGGAACATCGGCCATGGCCGAAAGGCCTGCGCCGCAAGTGCCTTGACCGCGTTCGGTATGGCCCTTGGCCGGACGGTCCGGCAGAAATCGTCCATTGCCGCGAGCAGGGCGGCAGGGCATTTTCCCTCGGCGTAAGCCGGAGCGCGCCGGCGCTGCGCCGAGCGATCCGTGGCGCCAGGATCAGCGTCATTGCGCAAGACTTCCCGTCGGTCCGACGGGAAACCTACCGCTGCACGCGTTCGCCGGGTCACGACGGTGCTGAAGCGGTGTTCCGCTTGCGCTCGCTTTGTGCCAGCGGCGACTTCGAGGAGTACATGGCCTTTCACCATCGCAAAGAGAGCCAGCGCAACCGTGTATCACACTACAGAAAGATGATATAACGATGACATCAGATGTTCGGTGTTCGCCAGGTGCAACTCCGTCGCTGCCGGGCGAATCGCCATGCCGACGCTAGCTGGCCGTCGGGCCGTGGCCGAAGCGGCGATAGAAAGCGCGCTTGACGATTTCGACTGCGCACAGGTAGAGAGCAGTCATCAGCGCGACGAAGACGAAGAACTGCGGCGGCGGTGCGACGAACCCGAGGTGCGCCGCCGCGGGGGTGAACGGCAGCACAAAGGCGAGAGCGACGACGGCCAGCGAGGCCAGCGCGAGCATCGGGTTCGGCCGGCTATGCAGCGCGGCGCCACGCGTGCGGATGACGAAGATCACGAGAACCTGTGTGGCGATCGATTCAATGAACCAGCCGGTGCGGAACAGTCCCTCGCCGGCCTGGAACAGGACGATCAACGCGGCGAAGGTCAGAAAATCGAAGAGCGAGCTGACCGGGCCGATCGCCAGCATGAAGTTGCGGATGAAGTTCATGTCCCAGTGACGAGGCTGCGCTAGGTAATCGTCATCTACGCGATCCAACGGAATCGGCACTTCTGAGATGTCGTAGAGGAGGTTGTTCAGCAGCACCTGCACCGGGAGCATCGGCAGAAAAGGCAGAAACAGCGTCGCGCCGGCCATGCTGAACATGTTGCCGAAGTTCGAGCTGGTACCCATCATGATGTACTTCATGATGTTGCCGAACGTACGCCGGCCTTCAATGACCCCTTCGTGGAGGACGCCAAGGTCGTGGCGCAGGAGGATCATCTCGGCGGCAGCTTTTGCCACATCGACCGCGCTGTCAACGGATATGCCGACGTCGGCCGAGTGCAGCGAAGGGGCGTCGTTGACGCCGTCGCCGAGGTAGCCAACCGTGTGGCCGCCCGCCTTCAGCGCCAGAATCACGCGATTCTTCTGTGCCGGCGTGACGCGACAGAAGGCGTTGACGCGTTCGACACGCGCGAGCAGCGCCGGATCGTCGAGATTTTCGATTTCACTGCCGAGGAGAACGCCGCTGATCGCCAGGCCGAGCTCGGCACAGACGTGACGCGTGACGAGCTCGTTGTCGCCGGTGACCACCTTGACGCTGACACCGCTGGCCTGCAACGCGGCCAGCGCGGCGGCTGCTCCGGCTTTCGGCGGATCGAGAAAGGCGGCAAAGCCGGCCAGCGTCAGTTCGGTCTCGTCGTCGATGCGCGCGTGTATGTGCTCGGTAGCGACGTCGCGCCAGGCGATGCCAAGAACACGAAAGCCATCGGCGGCGAGCAGGTCGTGTACCGCCATGGCGCGCGCCAGCGTCTGCTCGTCGAGGCACTGCAACTGGCCCGAATCGTCAGCGCAGTGCGTCGACAGTCCGAGAATGTCTTCCGGCGCTCCCTTGACGACGAGGCGCCGGTGCTGCCCGTCATCGACGAGCACCGAGACGCGCCGGCGCTCGAAGTCGAAAGGGACTTCGTCGATCTTGCGCCATGCACTGACGTCGATTTCCTGGTGTTCGAGGATCGCCGCGTCGAGCGGGCTGCGCAGACCGGTTTCAAAGAAGCTGTTCAGGAAGGCCAGGTGCAGTACCTCTACGCTGTCCTGGCCAGCGACGTTGACGTGCCGCTCGAGGCGGATCCGTGCTTCGGTCAGCGTTCCCGTCTTGTCGGTGCACAACACGTCCATGCTGCCGAGGTTGTGGATTGCCGGCAGATGCTTGACGATCACCTCATGTTGCGCCATGCGCAGCGCGCCACGCGACAGCGTGACCGAGACAATCATCGGCAGCAGCTCGGGAGTGAGTCCCACGGCCAGCGCGATGGCGAAAAGAAACGATTCGAGCAACGGCCGGTGCAGCAGCGTGTTGACCAGCAACACGAAGAGCACCAGCAGAACCGTGAGACGCATGATCAGCATGCCGAATTGGCGCGTTCCGTGCTCGAAGGCTGTAGGCGGTGCTCGCCGCCCCAGCGCTTCGCCGATCTCGCCCAATTCGCTCGATCGTCCCGTGCGGCAGACGAGCGCCTTGCCCGTTCCGCTGATGATCGAAGTGCCCATGAACAGGGCATTGCTGGCGCAACTCGGGTCGGTGCTCGCGCCCGTTGGCGTTTGCGCGCGTTTTTCGGCGGGGAACGACTCGCCGGTCAGCAACGACTGATTGACAAAGAGGTCCTTCGCCTCGATGAGCACGCTGTCGGCAGGCACCAGATCGCCAGCAGCCACGACGATGACGTCGCCCGGAACGACCGTCGTAGCGGCTATGCTGGTCTCGCGCCCGTTGCGCAGCACCTTGGCGCGAACGGTGACCGATTCGCTGAGGCGCTCGGCTGCCTGTCCTGCGCGGTACTCCTGGAAGAAATCGAGGGTGACGCTG
This sequence comes from Candidatus Accumulibacter cognatus, assembly GCF_000584975.1. Taxonomy (NCBI): domain Bacteria; kingdom Pseudomonadati; phylum Pseudomonadota; class Betaproteobacteria; genus Candidatus Accumulibacter; species Candidatus Accumulibacter cognatus. The sequence goes on from NZ_JDST02000003.1 coordinate 87,407, forward strand.
GCCACGACGATCAGGAAGCTCGCTTCTTCGCCGGTCAGCGCGGAAATCCCGCTGGCGGCAAGCAGGACGAGTACCAGCGGGTTGCGAAAACGGGCCAGGAATTCGACGATCAGCGCCGGCTCAGACTTCCCGCGCAGGACGTTCGGTCCACAGCGCGCGAGTTGCTGTTCGGCCTGCGCCGCAGCGTGCGCGCCAGCGCTCCAGAAGGCCAGCCGGCACACGGCCTCGCCACCGGCACTGCGCGCGCTTGCCGATTGCAGATTCGCGTCCTTCATCGCTTGGCTCTCCCGGCTGCCGGCAAGTTTGCCACCAAAGGATAGGAAATCCATCGCCACTTCCGCAAGTGTTCCAGGCTCTGATAAGCGCTTCCGGAAAAATCCTCCGACTTATGCGCGAATACTTGCCACCCCCACCTCCCGAAAGCCTCGCCCTGTCCCGTAAGGCCAGAACGCTGACGCTCACCGATGAGGAAGGCGGCCAACTCAAGCAGATAGACGAGCGTGACAGATACTGGCGCGAACGTCGGCGAGCGCGGACCATTCTTCTCCTCGATAAGGGACTGTCGATCGACGCCGCCGTGTTCCAGCAACAGATTCACGACAGTCAAGTCTCACCGCGCCGTGTGGCCACCTGAAAGCGCTCCTCCAAGAAGGAACAGCCCGGGTTTGATGTCGATGCCGCTGTGGTTCGCAAACATCTCTCCACCGCCCTTTTCCTCTGCGACGCCACGGTCAAAATACCTTGAAGGAGATGCCTCTCAGATCACCTTCTGCGCGCGCAAGTCGGCGATCTCGTCGGCACTGAAACCGCTCTCGCGCAGAATCTCCTCGCTGTGCTCGCCGGCTTCCGGTGGCGGCAGACGGGTTTCAAAAGGCAGTTCACTGATTTTGAAGGGCGGTGCGAACTGCCTGACGCCGGCGACCTCGACGATCATTCCGCGCGCCCGCAACTGTTCGTTCTGCAGGCTCTCCTCGAAACGAAGCACCGGCGTGACGCAGCAATCGACGCGCTCGAACAGCGCCGTCCATTCGGCAAAGCTGCGCTTTGCGAAAGCGGCTTCGAGTTCGTGGCGGATGCGCTGGCCTTCGGCACCGGTCGCGAAAGCGAAAGGCTTGAGGTCCGGGCGGTCGATGGCCTTGCACAACATCTCCCAGAACTTCGGTTCCATCGCACTGACCGCCAAATGGCGGCCATCGCTGGTTGCGTAAACCCCGTAACTGGGCATGCCGCCGGAGAGCACGTCCTCGCCGCGGGGCAAGGCCCGGCCGAGTCCAAGTACGGCCAGCAAGGGAAAGATCGTGTGTGCGAAAACCGCGTCGGCCATCGCCACATCGACGTAGCGGCCGCTGCCGCTGCCGCGGGCATCGTGGACGGCCGCGAGGACGCCGACCAGCGCACTCAAGGAGCCGCCGAGCAGGTCGCCGATCTGGAAGTTCGGTATTGCAGGGGTGCCGCCGGCGACGCCGATCTGGTCGAGCAGACCGCAATAGCCGAGGTAGTTGAGATCGTGGCCGGCACGGTCACGATACGGCCCGTTCTGCCCATAGCCGGTGATCGCGCAGTACACGATGCGCGGGTTGATCGCACACACTGCCTGGTAGCCGATCCCGAGTTTGTCTACCACGCCAGGGCGAAAGCCTTCGAGGATGACATCGGCGGTCGCGGCGAGGCGCATGAATGCCGCGACACCGGCAGCCTGCTTGAGGTCGAGGGTGAGGCTGCGCTTGTTGCGGTTCACGAGCTGAAAGTAGCTGATGTCGCCGTGCACTGCACCGGCGCTACGCGCGTAGTCACCGGCGCCGGTATCTTCGATCTTGATCACGTCGGCGCCGAGGTCGGCGAGATGCATGCTGGCCAGAGGCCCCGGCAAGAGTCGTGTCAGGTCGAGGACACGCAGGCCGGCGAGAGGGGGAGAACGCATGGGAATGGGCTTTCGAGAAAGTGTTTTGCTGGGGAAAAAGGCTTGAGGGACTCATTTTCCGGGATAATCGCCGCCTGTTCGAGGTTTGTACTCGCCATCCTCAAAAAATCGGTCGGCTGCCGGGACAACAGGCGATCTCGTGCTACTTCATGTCCATTCAATCAGGGAAAAATGTATGAAAATTTCATTGCTGCTCGGCGCGCTGGCTACCAGCGTCCTGCTCATTGGCTGTGGCAAGCAGGAGGCGCCGAAGTCGCAGGCGGCGGCCCAGCCGGTTGCGGTCACCAGAATCGTCGTCGGCCTCGACGACAACTTCCCGCCGATGGGTTTCCGCGACAAGGAGAACAAGCTGGTCGGTTTCGACATCGACCTCGCGCGTGAAGCAGCCAGGCGTCTCGGTGCCGAGGTCGAGTTCAAGCCGATCGACTGGAACGCCAAGGAGGCCGAACTCAACGGCAAGCGCGTTGACGCCCTGTGGAACGGTCTGACGATCACCGAGCAACGCAAGGAAAAGATCGCCTTCACCACGCCTTACCTGGAAAACCGGCAGATCGTCGTGGTCACCGCCAAGTCGCCGGTCAAGAGCAAGGCTGACCTCGCCGGCAAGATCGTCGGACTGCAGGAAGGCAGCAGCGCGGTCGAAGCGGTCGAGAAGGATGGCGTCGCCAAATCGATCAAGGAAGTCAGGAAGTACGGCGACAACGTCACGGCGCTGATGGACCTTTCGACCGGTCGCCTCGACGCGCTGGTCGTGGACGAAGTCGTCGGCCGCTATTACCTGGCCAAGAAACCCGGCGAATACCTCGTGCTCGAAGACCATTTCGGCACAGAGGAATATGGCGTCGGTGTCCGCAAGGACGACACCGAGCTGCTCGGCAAACTGCAAAAGACCATGGATGAAATGAAGAAAGACGGTGCCGCTGCCCGCATTTCCAGCGAGTGGTTCGGCAAGAACATCGTCAAGTAATTCTGTATCTTGCCGATCGGGAAGGCATTCCCCGGCAAGAAACGGAAGGGGATTCTCGCGCTGCCTCTACGCGGCAAGAGATTCTGCGCAAGCTGCGCTTCGCTGCTGCTTTCCGCCAGTGCCGCGCCTTTCGGCTGACCAGGCTGACTCCATGGACTACATCATCCAGATTCTCGGCCCGCTGCTCGCGGGGACGGCGGTGACGCTGCAGGTCTTCCTGCTGACCTTGCTGCTCTCGGTGCCGCTCGGGCTCGTCCTGGCGCTGCTGCGCGTCTCACACTTTCGGCTTGCGAGTAGCATCGTCAATGGCTATATCTGGCTGATGCGTGGCACGCCGCTGATGCTGCAGATGCTGTTCATCTACTTTGCCTTGCCCTTTGTGCCAGTGATCGGCGTACGCTTGCCGGATTTCCCGGCGGCGATCGTCGCTTTCGTCCTCAATTACGCCGCTTATTTTGCCGAAATCTTTCGCGCCGGCATCCAGTCGATCGAGCGTGGGCAGTACGAGGCGGCCAGGGTGCTCGGCCTGACGTATGGCCAGACCATGCGCCGCATCGTCCTGCCGCAGGTCGTCAAACGCATCCTGCCGCCGATGAGCAACGAAACCATTACCCTAGTCAAGGATACTTCGCTGATCTATGTGTTGGCGATGAACGACCTCTTGCGCGCCGCGCGGGGGATCGTCCAGCGCGATTTCACGACCATGCCCTTCGTCGTCGCCGCCGCCTTCTACCTGCTGATGACGCTGGCCCTGACCTGGGGATTCAACTACCTGGAAAAGCGACATGCCGTCTACGACGAATAAGCTGTCCGGCGTGCTGCCGATGATCGTCGCACGTGATATCCGCAAGCGTTTTGGCGTCGTCGATGTCCTCAAGGGTGTCTCGCTAGAAGTCGACCGGGGTGACGTCGTTGCGGTCATCGGCCCGTCGGGGTCGGGCAAGAGCACCTTTCTGCGCTGCCTCAACCACCTCGAGAGCATCGATTCCGGTGCCGTCGTGATCGCGGGCGAAACGCTGGTGAGTACTGACGCCGCCGGTGTCTGCCGCTACGCGCAGGATACCGAGCTGCGCCGCATCTGCCGCAAGATGGGAATGGTTTTCCAGCAGTTCAATCTGTTTCCGCACCTCACCGTACTGCAGAACATCATCGAAGCACCGATCACCGTCAAGGGTCTGGCGCGAGCGACGATCATTCCCAAAGCCGAGGAATTGCTGCGCAAGGTCGGCCTGCTCGACAAGCGTGACAGTTATCCATCACGCCTTTCTGGCGGCCAGAAACAGCGCGTCGCCATCGCTCGAGCACTGGCCATGGAACCCGACATCATGCTCTTCGACGAGCCGACTTCGGCGCTCGACCCAGAACTCACCGGCGAAGTCCTGCGCAGCATGCGCCAGCTTGCCGAAGAGCACATGACGATGCTTGTGGTGACCCACGAAATGGCTTTCGCCCGCGAGGTGTCGACCAACGTCGTCTTCATGGACGAAGGCGAGATCGTCGAGGCGCGTCCGGCGGGCGAAATGTTTGCGAGTCCGGAGCATCCGCGTACGCAGGCTTTTCTCGAACATATGCTGTAAAGCGAAGCAAGATGCCTGATCAAACCGGGTGTGAAGAAATGTGTCTTCCGTATTGGGCGGCAATACGTCCGGCGGAAAGGCAGGAGTGAAAGCTTCGGCTGGGGTGTCGGCTTCCGTCGGGCTAAGCTGATCTACGTGACTTAAACCGTTGTATGCTAGGGAGGTTGCCACTCTGAAGGAGCATTGCCATGACTCTGTGTCCAATCGCCATTGTTGCCGGTTGCAAGAAATGTCCGGCGTTTTCGATCTGCCCGCTGAAAACGGTGCTCGGCGATGCGCCGAAGCAGGATGCCTCGCCGCCCAGCCCGGAAGGCGAGAACAAGAAGTAGTCGGTTGCGCTGAAGGCGTGTCACGGGTAGCGCACAGATCGGGTTGGCGCAGCGTAAGCAGATACCTCATACCCTACAGTGATGGCAAGACCAGCATTCAATCAATCAACCCCGTTCATCTTCCGGATTCAAGTTTTCATGTTCCATGTTTGACACCATTCTGCTCACCGCTGCGCGCATCTGCACTTTCGAGCAGCAGTGGCCTCTGACGAACGCGAGTGGGTTTTTCTTCGCGCGCGACCAGCGACTGTTTCTGGTGACCAGCCGGCATGTGCTGCTCGACAAGCCGAGCCGGCATTTCCCCAGTCGTATCGAGATCGAGTTACACATCGACCCGAACAACCTGGCCGGGTCGACGAGGTTCTCGATTCCGCTGTACAACGGGGGAAAAAGCCTTTGGCGGCAGGGACTGGACACAGCTGGGGACATCGACGTGGCGGTGATCGAGATCGACCGCAGCGCCCTGCCGGCCGCGACTCTCTATCGCGCCTTCACTCCTGGGCATCTGCCCGCCTGCGGGGACGCCGTCGAGGTCGGCAGTTCGTTGCTGGTGGTCGGTTTTCCACTCGGCTTCCACGACACCCTGCACCACATGCCGGTGGTTCGGCAAGCAGTGCTGTCATCGTCATTCGGCCTGCGCTTCAAGGGCGAAGGGTACTTTCTGACCGATGCGCGTACGCACCGCGGCACCAGCGGCGCAGCGGTCGTCATGCGCACCTACGGCCAGGATCCGACGCGCGGCGATCTGCCGTGGCTACTGCTCGGTATTCATTCGGCGCGGCTCGACGTCGGCGGTCGAGACCGCAAGCTCGATGAAGCGCTGGGCCTCAATTGCGCCTGGTATGCCGACATCCTGATGACGCTGACCGCTTACTGATTGCGTACTGCCTTGTGAAGGAACGCCAATACATTGCTCGCCGGCAGGCAGAATGGCAGGCTTGGGACCGCTGGCTGGCGCCAGCGAAACGGCCTGTCGCTGCCATGCCGGAGCTGCTCGCCATCGATCCTGCCGGCTTGCCGCAGCGCTTTCGCCGCCTGTGCCATGACCTGGCGCTGGTACGTGACCGGAATTATTCGGCGACGCTGGCCGAGGAGCTGCAACAGCGCGTGCTGGCTGTCCATCAGTACATCTACGGAGCTGCAAAGCCCGAAGGCAATGCCTTGCTCAGTTTCTTCGCCGGCGATTTGCCGGTGCTGGTGCGCGGCGAGTGGCGGGTCGTTGTCGCCGCGATGCTGCTTCTGCTGGGGCCCCTGCTGGCAATGCTGATGGCCATTCAGGTCTGGCCCGATGCTGCTTTCCTGCTGCTCTCACCGGATACCGTCAGCGAGATCGAAGAGATGTACTCGCCGGCGGCCCCGCACTTCGGCCGTCCACGCACAGCGTCGAGCGAGTGGGCGATGTGGGCTTTCTATATCGGCCACAATGTGCGCATCGATTTTCAGTCATTCGCCGGTGGCATCGCCTTTGGTCTCGGCACGGTATTCTATCTGCTCTACAACGGCCTCTACATCGGGGCGATTGCCGGTCATCTGACGCAGATCGGCCTGGTCGAGACGTTCTGGGGTTTTGTCGCCGGCCACAGCGCTTTCGAATTGACCGGCGCGGTGCTTGCCGGCGCTGCCGGACTGAAGCTCGGGATGGCGCTACTTGCGCCAGGTCTCCGGACGCGCCTGGTGGCCTTGCAGGAGAACGGCCGCGTTGCGGTGAGGCTGCTTTATGGCGCGGCGGCATTGACCTTTCTGGCCGCATTCATCGAGGCTTTCTGGTCGCCTCTGCGCGGCTTGCCGCTGGCAGTCAAGATTGCGGTCGGTTGCGCTTTCTGGTTACTCACCGGCGCCTATCTGCTGCTGGCTGGACGCCGATCCCGTGCAACTTGAGCAGATGACCGTCCGGTTGCGCCGGCGCAGCCCCTGGGAGGCGCTGGATCTAGGGCGTGTGCTGTTGCGCCACTGGAGCGGTCGGGTCTACCGCGCCTGGTTCGCGACCTATTGGCCGGTCGGGGTCGTCATTCTGCTCGTCATGTGGCCGTGGCCGGAATACGCGATGCTCGTGCTGTGGTGGCTGAAGCCACTGTTCGACCGGGTACTGCTATTCGTTTTCAGCCGTTCGGTCTTCGGCGACGAGTGTCGCATGCGCGACCTGCTGCGCGCACTGCCGCGGCTGCTGCGCGGGCCGGGCGTCGTCTCCGGCCTGACGCTGCGCCGCGGCAGCCTGGCACGCTCGCTGCTGCTGCCGGTATGGCAGCTCGAGCAGCAGACCGGCGCGCGCGCGCGTGCGCGTTTCCGGCTGTTGTCGAGGCGCTGCCGGGCGCAGGCTGTCTGGCTGACCTTCTTTTGCGCCAACATGTCAACGATTCTTCTGGTTTCGATCGTGATCGTGCTGCTGGTGCTGGTACCGGGAAATGGGCAGGATCTGTCGCCCTGGCAGTGGTTCGGGGGCGAGCGCTCGACTGCCGGGTATTTCGCCGGCAACCTGATGTTCATGCTTGCCGAAACGGTGGTCGAGCCGCTCTATGTGGCCTCGGGGTTTTCGCTCTATCTGAACCGGCGCAGCGAACTCGAAGCCTGGGATATCGAGCTTGCATTCCGACGCCTGGCCGAGCGGCAGTCTCCGACAGCCATCACGACATCGCTGCTGGTAGTTTTCCTGGCACTGGCGGTGCCGCCAGCGGCACCCGTGCATGCCGAAGAAGTGCCGCAGCCGCCCAGCATGGCCAGGCAGACGATCGACGCAGTCCTCGCCGATCCGGTTTTCGGTCAGGTCAAGAACGACTTGCGTTGGCGTTGGCGCTGGCAGCCGTCGAGTTCGCCTGTTGACAACCTCGATGACCATCAGAGCAACTGGATCATGGGAATCTTGCGGATCCTCGAAATCCTCGCCGAGTGGCTCAGGAGCCTGCTCTGGATCTTCTCCGGCTTCGCTTTGGCGGCGGCGATATTTCTGGTGCTTCGCCATCGGCAGGCCGGATTGCGCGTGCGCACTGCACCCATGGCTCCGGAGTTTCTGTTCGGTCTCGACCTGCGCCCCACTTCCCTGCCGGCGGATGTGGCGGCGGCGGCGCACGCGGCGCTGGATCAGGGCGATAGCGTCGAAGCGTTGAGTCTGCTCTACCGCGGTGCTCTGGTTGCCCTGATGCATCAGCGGCAGATCGACTTTGCCTCTGGAGACACCGAAAACGACTGCCTGCGCCGCATCGCCGGGCGCGTCCCCGAGGCGCTTGACCGGCGTTTCAATGCGATCGTCGAGACCTGGCGGATGGCGGCCTACGGCCGCCTGTCGATCCCGGTCGAGCGAATCGAGGAACTGCTGGCAGGCTGGGATGTCCTGTTCGGCAAGCCGGCGTCACGACCATGACGCGCCGCCAGCGCATGGCATCGATCTTCGCCCTCGTCATGCTGGCACTGTTCGCTGGCTGGCTGGGCAACCATCTCGAACGGGTGCCGGTCACCTACCGCGAAGCGCCGCAGGCCGAGGCCCGGCGTAATCCTTATCTGGCGCTCGAACGCTTCACCATGCGCATGGGTGGCCAACTGACACGGCAATCGGACGCGCGCGTCATCGATCGGCTGCCGGCGGGCGGTACGCTGTTTCTCGATCGCCAGCGCGCACATCGGCTGCCGCCCGAGCGCTTGCATCGCCTGCTCGCCTGGGTCGAGGACGGCGGCTACCTGATCGCTGTCGCCGAACGTCCTGGCGTCGCCGATCCGCTGCTCGACAGCCTCGGGGTGAGGCACTCCGAGACACTTCCGGAAGCGCCGCGCGCGCAGCAGCGCGTACTTGAAGTGACACTGCCCGGCATGCTCCGACCGCTGCGGATCGACGCTAGCTGGCAACACCTGGAGGCCGGCGGGCGGCAACCGGACTGGTCGGCCGGCGAGAATGCGGACGGGGTCGGGAAACAGATCCTGCATTTCAACCTCGGTCGTGGGCACCTGACGATCGCCAGCGAGCTTGACCGGCAATTGAGCAACCAGCGCATCGGCGCGATGGATCATGCCGAACTCTTCTGGACACTGCTCGGCGAGCATGACCGCTCGTCACCGCCGCAGGTTCTGTTGCTGTCGCGTCTGCAGATGCCGACCCTTTTGGACTGGCTACTGGACAATGCCGGGGCAGCGTGCGTCGCTGCGGCAACGCTGCTCGTCCTCTGGCTTTGGCGCATCGTTCCGCGCTTCGGGAGAGCGCAGCCGGAGGTGCCGCCGGCGAGCCGCGAACTACGCGAACACCTGGCTGCCGTCGCTCGCTACCTGTGGCGGTCGGGTGCGCTGGCGACGCTGCTGGTCCCCGCGCGCGAGCATTTTCGCAACCGCCTCGCGCTGCGTCAGCCGGGCATCGCCGCTCATCCCACCAGGATACAGGTTACCGCCCTGGCGGCCCTCACCGGCCTGTCGGCGGAGCGCATCGCCGCCGCCCTCGATGGCCGGGTCGATGCCCCGCACGCATTTACCGATGCCCTGCGCACCCTGCGCGACCTCGAACGTCAGCTCTGAGAACCCCGCCATGAATACCCCCGTGCCGGTTCTGCCGGCAGAAAAACTCCAACAGGCACGACAACTGCTGAGTGCGCTGCGCACCGAAATCGCCAAGGCGGTGATCGGCCAGCAGGCGGTCATCGACGAAGTGCTGATCGGTTTGCTGGCCGATGCGCATGTGCTCATCGAGGGTGTTCCGGGTCTCGGCAAGACGCTGCTGGTGAAAGTTCTGGCCAGAACCTTCGGCGGTCAGACCCGGCGCATTCAGTTCACCCCCGACCTGATGCCCTCCGATGTGGTCGGCCACACGCTGTTCGACGCGGTGACGGCCAATTTCGTCACTCGCCAGGGGCCGGTGTTTACGCATTTGTTGCTTGCCGACGAGATCAACCGGGCGCCCGCCAAGACGCAGGCGGCACTTCTCGAAGCGATGCAGGAGAAACAGGTCACCCTGGAAGGGAAAAGCTCACCCTTGCCGCGCCCGTTCATGGTCCTGGCGACCCAGAATCCGATCGAACAGGAAGGCACTTACCCATTGCCGGAAGCGCAGCTCGACCGTTTTCTGTTCAAGATCCGCATCGATTACCCGAGCGAGGAGGAGGAAGTGGCATTGACCCGGCAGGTGACGAGGGCGAGAACCGGCGGTGACCTCGACGTCGAGGCGGTCGCCACGCTGATCCAGCCGGCAACGGTGGTTGGCCTGCAGCAATGGACGGCGCATGTCACCGTCGACGAGCGCGTCGTTGCTTATGCCGTGGCTATCGTTCGTGCCAGTCGCGGAACACCGGGGCTGGCAAGTGGCGCCGGTCCACGTGGCCCGATCGCGCTGGTGCGGGCAGCACGGGCGCGGGCACTGATGGCCGGGCGGGGTTTCACCACGCCCGACGACATCAAGGCGGTGGCGCTGCCGGCGCTGCGCCACCGCGTGACGCCGGCCGCCGAGGCAGAGATCGAAGGGCTCAGCGCCGACGACCTGCTGTGCGCGTTGCTCGAACGTGTGCCGGCGCCGCGGACCTGACGGTCAAATGCTGCTTCCCGACCGCAGATTGCTGTTTGCTGCCGGGCTGTGGCTGTGGCTGGGTCTGGCGGTGGCCGTCGTGCCGAGCCTGCTGGCCCTCTGGCAGGCGGCAGCGGCAACGCTGTTCGGCCTGGCCGCTGCCGACGCGCTAAGCGCCTGGCGCCATCGCGGCCGCATCGCCGTGCAGCGCGACCTCTCGCATGCCATGCCGGTCGGAACCTGGCAGAACGTTGGCCTGCGCCTTCACTGCGATTCAGGGAAGGCTACCGGCTGGCTGATCGACCGGCACCCGACAGCTTTCCTCAGCGAGGGCCTGCCACTGCGCTTCACGGTCACCGCCGATCGCTGCCTGCGCGTCGCCTACCGGGTTTCGGTGAGCGAGCGCGGCCGGCAAGTGTTCGAAGGCGTCAGCCTGCGCTGCTCGTCGCCGCTGCGCCTGTGGTTGCTGCAAGAAAGCGTCGTAGAGCAGGACGTGGTGCGGGTCTTCCCGAATTTCGCGCGCATTGCACATTACACGCTGCTGGCGACCGATCACCGCCTGTCGCAGATCGGTATCCTGCAGCGTCGGCGGCGTGGCGAGGGAATGGAGTTCCAGCAGTTGCGCGACTATCGTCAGGACGACTCGCCGCGGCAGATCGACTGGAAAGCCAGTTCCCGCGTCGGCCGCCTGATCTCGCGTGCATACGCCGATGAACGCGACCAGCAGATCGTCTTTCTGCTGGATTGTGGTGTCCGGATGCGTTCTCGCGACGGTGAGCTTTCGCATTTCGACCACACCCTCGACGCCTTGCTTATGCTCGCCTGGGTTGCCCTGCGCCAGGGCGACGCCGTGGGACTGGCAACCTTTGGCCACCCCACACCGCGCGTGCTGCCGCCGCGCAAGTCATTGGCGACCCTGCAAGCGATGATGAATGCAGTTTACGACCTGCAACCGTCACTGCAGGTGCCCGACTATCTGAGCGCCAGTGAAACCCTCAGCCAGCGCCTGCGCAAACGGGCGTTGGTGATTCTGGTCACCAACCTTCGCGACGAGGATGACGACACGCTGCTGCCGGCAGTCGAACAGTTGCGGCGCCGTCATGCGGTGAGCGTTGCCAGCCTGCGCGAAGCGGTACTCGACGAGTTGCTCGAAGCGCCGGTCAATGATTTTGAAGCCGCGCTGGTACGCGCTGCCGGCATTGAATACTTGCAGACGAGGCGGCGGCAGGTGGCGCTGTTGCGACACGGTGGCGTCGAAGTTCTCGACGTCGCTGCGCGCCAACTGCCGGTGGCGCTGATCAATCACTACTGGGCCAGAAAGCGTTCTGGCGCGTGATAGTATGCGCCGTGTGATCATTGCCGCCGGGCAAAGAAACCGGTTGCCCGATCGCGAAGAATCGTGACTCCACTATTTTGACGGCAGGGGGCCGCAATGCAGATCGACGACAATCCGTTCAGGCGACCTTCTGCGCGGCTGTATGACTACAGTGAAAGCAACTTTGGCACTTTCATTCCCGAGGGCCGGCTGGTGTCGGCCGGGAGCGGTTTGCAGTGGTTGTTGCGCGGCTGGGAGATGTTCCGCACTGCGCCGGGCACCTGGATCGGCATTGCCGTTGCCTTCATGGCGGTGATGCTGATCGCCGGGATGCTCCCGCTCCTGAACATCCTCGCCAACCTGCTGATCCCGGTATTCATCGGCGGCATCAGCGTGGGCTGTCGTGCCATTGAAGAGGGCGAGGGAATTCGCTTCGAACACCTGTTTGCCGGTTTTTCGCGTCAACCGGGAGGTTTGCTGATGGTCGGGCTGCTCTACCTGCTGGCTTTGTTGGTGGTCGCCGTCGCGGTCGGCATCATTGCCACCGTCACCGGAATCGCCGCGCTGGCGACGATCGGTCTCGACGGCGCCGGGAGTACCGCCGCGTGGGCCGTTGTGGTTTCCTTTCTGGCCATGATCCTGGTGTTCGCGCCATTGGCCATGGCAGTCTGGCTGGCGCCGCCATTGTTGCTCTTTCACGAGTTGTCCGCTTATCAGGCGATCAAGACCGGCGTCCTCGTTGCACTACGCAATTTCCCGTCGTTTCTGGTCTACGTCCTGTTGGTGCTGGTCGCCGCAGTGCTGGCCAGCCTGCCGCTGCTGCTCGGCTGGCTGGTGCTGCTGCCGGTGCTCTATGCTTCGCTGTACGCGGCCTACCGGGAGCTGTTCTTCGCCGAACATCGATGACCGTTGTGCTTGCCGCCCCGCTGGACAGCCTCCGCCGCATCGCCACGCCCGAAGGCTGCGAGATCGAACTGCGGGTGGCTGGACCGTTCACGCGCGCGCGTGCCTGGATTCTCGATTTTCTGCTCCGCCTGGGACTCTGGCTGTTGCTGGCGATGGCTGCCGGGCAGATCGGCGATTTCGGCATTGGCCTGCTGTTGCTCGGTGCATTCCTGCTCGAGTGGGGGTATCCGATCATATTCGAGGTGTATCGCCACGGCCAGACGCCGGGCAAGAAAGCCTGCGGCCTGGCGGTCGTCCATGACGATGGTTGCCCCGTCGGCTGGAGTGCCGCGTTCATCCGCAACACGCTGCGCAGCGTCGATTTCCTGCCGCTGCTCTACGCTGCTGGTTTCGTCACCAGCCTGCTTAATGCCGAGGGTAAACGCCTGGGCGACCTGGCTGCCGGTACGCTGGTGGTGCATGTTGATGGCGCTACACGCCGGCCAGCCAGTGCTGGTAGCGAGTTCGGCAGCGAAGCCCCCCCCTGTGTGCTGACACGCGAAGAACAGCTGGCGATCATCGAGTACAGCCAGCGCGCCGCGCTGCTGACACCCGAGAGGGCAGCCGAACTGGCCGTCGCCGCCGGGCCGCTGAGTGCTGGTCTCGACGGTGAGGCAGCGCGGCGGCGTCTGCTGCGCATCGGCAACTTCCTGCTCGGGAGTCAGGTATCTTGAATCTTCCCGGCTTCCCGCTGTCTTTGCCTGCTCTGCCCTGATACGGATCGACCTCATGAATGCTTATCCAGGACCGGCTCTGGTCACTCTCGCCACGGCGCTGCTGTTGTTCGCCTGTGCGGCCTATGTCGGCCGCTGCCGCATCCAGTTCGGCATCCAGGCGCCGGCAACCAGTGGTCACCCGCAATTCGAGATCGCTTATCGGATCCAGTTGAACACCCTCGAGAATACAGTGGCTTTCCTGCCGGTACTGTGGGTGTTCGCGATCTTCCTGTCGAGCCTCTGGGCGACGGGGATCGGATGCGTCTGGCTGTTGGGCCGGGTCTGGTATGCCAGGGCCTATGCATGCGATCCGAAGACGCGCGGCAAGGGCTTCCTGGTATCGATGCTTGCCTTCGGCGCCTTGGCCCTCGGCGGTGCCTGGGGTGTACTGCGTGGGCTGCTCGTCTGAACCAAGAACCTTCCTGGCCCACGTCAACCGACGACGGCGCGCAACCACTGCGACCGGCACGCAAACTGCGGCCGCTGCGCACGCTGCTGCCCTACGTGGCCCGCTACCGTGGGCAGGTCGCACTGGCCTTGGTGTTCCTGCTGCTCGCCGCCAGCGCGACGCTGGCGCTGCCCTACGCCGTGAAACTGCTGGTCGACGGCGGTCTCGCGGCGCCGGCTGGCTGGTCGCTCGACGCTCGACTGCCGGCAATTCGCGACCATTTCATCGTTTTGTTCGCCGTCGCGGTAGTACTCGGGCTGGCGACCGCCGCACGTTTCTACATGGTGAGCTGGATCGGCGAGCGGGTGACCACCGATTTGCGGCAGGCGGTCTATGCGCATGTGCTGCGGCAGAGTCCGCAGTTCTTCGAGACCCTGAAGACTGGTGAAGTGCTGTCGCGGTTGACCACCGACACGACGGTGATTCACAGCGCCGTTGGTTCGAGCATCAGCATGGGCCTGCGCAACCTGGTGTTGCTGGTTGGCGGGTTGGCCATGCTGGTTACCACGACGCCGCGGCTGATGCTGACGGTGGCGGTGATCATCGTGCTGGTGGTGTTGCCGGCGGCGCTCATCGCTCGTCGCGTGCGCAAGCTCTCGCGTGCCAGCCAGGATCGCATTGCCGATACCAGTGGCATCGCCGGCGAAATCCTCAATGCCATTCCTGTGGTCCAGAGCTACACCCAGGAAAGCGCCGAGACGATACGCTTTGCGGCTGCCAACGAACAGGCCTTTGCCACCTCGATCCGCCGCAGCGGTACGCGCTCGCTGCTCACCGCCTTCGTCATCATCGGCGTCTTTGCCTCACTGCTCTACGGCATGTACGGCGGCGTCCAGGCGGTACTTGCCGGCCAGATCAGTGCTGGCCAACTGAGCCAGACGGCGCTCTATGTAATGGTTGTCGCCGGCAGCGTGGCGGTGCTGGCCGAGGTGTGGGGCGATCTGCTGCGCGCTTCGGGGGCCACTGAAAGGTTGATGGAACTGCTCGGTGCACGCTCGCCGATCACCGAGCCGGCGCGACCCATCGCCCTGCCGGCAGCCGCGGCAGGCCTGCAGGTGAGCTTCTGCGGGGTACGCTTCGCCTACCCGTCACGCCCGGCACAAGTGGTGTTGCAAGGGCTCGATTTCACCATCGAGGCCGGACAGACGGTTGCCCTGGTCGGCCCTTCGGGCGCCGGCAAGACGACCCTCTTCCAATTGCTGCAACGTTTCTACGACGTTGATGCGGGGTCTGTCCGGATTGATGGCATCGACCTGCGGCGTGCGCGCCTGGCCGAGTTGCGCGCGCGCATCGCGGTGGTGCCACAGGAGGCGGTGATCTTCTCGGGCAGCATTGCCGACAACATCCGCTACGGCAAACCTGTCGCCTCCGATGAGGAAACCTATGCCGCTGCGCGCGCTGCCTTCGTCGATGAATTCGTGCAGCGGCTGCCCGGCGGCTACGCCACTTTCGTCGGTGAACGCGGTGTCCGCCTGTCCGGCGGCCAGCGCCAGCGCATCGCCATTGCGCGTGCGATATTGAAGAACGCGCCACTGTTATTGCTCGACGAAGCAACCAGCAGCCTCGACGCCGAAAGCGAACGCGTCGTGCAGGCCGCGCTCGAAGCCGCGATGGCCGGGCGAACGACCATCGTCATTGCGCATCGCCTGGCCACCGTGCAACGCGCCGACCGGATCATCGTTCTTGACCAGGGTCGGGTCATCGAGGTTGGCACGCACGCGTCGCTGGTCGAGCGCTGCGGCTTGTATGCTCGCTTGGCGGCGCTACAGTTCGGCACTTGACTTGACTTGACTTGAAGAGACTGGCTGCGGTGTGCATCGGCAAGCGCGGTTTAAGGCTCAATTCAGCCTGCGTATGCAGGATCCCATGGCTTAGGATACGCTCCGATCCCTCTCGGGGCGCATGTTCGGAGAGGAAAACGCATGCAGTCAGCTGTCCACTATCGTGGCAGGATCCAATACGACACCTCCGATGAATAGAATGACTGCCACGCCGTTTTCGTCGACATGTAGGAAGCAGGGGCTATGGCTGACAGCGCTGCTGGCCGTGCTACTCGGCGGCTTCTTTGGATGGCAGCATTTCGCCCCGGTGACGGTCGCGGATGGCTGGTCATTCCGGGTTTACCTCGACGGAATTCCGCATGTCAGCGCCCTAGCGAAAGACCGGGAGGGTGCCTTATACATCAGCAAGGAACTCGGCAATGGGCGCGGCATTCTGTTCAGCCGTGCAGCCGATGCCAGCCTGACCCAGATAGTGGTCGGGCTGTCCAAGCCAGACGGGCTGGTGGCGTTTCGAGAGGGCATCGTGATCAGTCAGGAAGAAGGCGATCTACCGGTGCTCTGGTTGCATGGCGGCCAAATGGACACCTTATTCCAGGGTCGAAGTGTCGAAGGTCTCGCCACTGATGGCCAGTCTCTGTACGCCGTCGAAGATCGGAAGGGTGACGGGCGTCTGTTGCGCTTCGACCCGCTCACCAGGGTGTTGACTGTCTTGCGCAGCGGTCTCAGCGAGGCGGAGGGCGTCGCGATTTGTCCCGACGGGCAGTTGTTCTACGCTGAAAAGGGAAAACGCTGGGTCAAGCGGTGGCAGGCAGACGGCGCCGACGTGCTGGTCCTCGAACAGCTCAACGCGCCGGGTTTTCTGATGTGCAACGATGAAGGGCTGTGGATCACCGAAGATGCCACGCATCGGGCACGCCTGCTGCTGCTCGACAGGACCGGATCGTTGCAGACCATCCTGAGCGGTCTGCATTCGGGGCAAACCGTTCTGTCGCTGGCACCGGGCCATCTGTTGCTTGCCGAGCAGGGCCGCGGTCGGGTTCTTGAAGTCGAGCGCCTACCCATCCCCTCCAGATGAACGCCAGAAGCGCCGGGGAGCGGCTTGCCTGGACGAAGGTGCTGCTTCCGGGTTCGTCGCCGATATCGTATCGCTCAATCTTATTGGAAGCGATACGCCGCATCATTGAAGACGCATACAACCGGACATGTCCTGCCACATCAATATTCATTGTCGCAACATCGATTTGTATGTCATAATACCTCATGTTGGCCGTGGATAAAACATGAGTTGGCCTTGGATAAAACATGATGTGCCTGCGCAAGCATGACCCTCTGCAAAAGAACGATGCGTGGTTGACGCATCGTATCCTCCTCAGGATATGAGACTTAGTTCGGTACAGCGTGTGCTGCAATGTCTGCACGGCATCATTGCGAGAGATACCGGAAGGACGCTCAGCGGCCCAGCCCAAGCAGAGGTCGAGACCTTGCTCAATGAACTCGACACGCGCTCTCCTCCTGCGCATCTCGGGCGGGAGTTTCTGAGCCGCGAGGTCACCATTCTGTTCGCCGACCTGCGCGGGTTTACGGCAATGGTCGCCAATCAACCGGCGGGTAATGTCATCAAGATTCTCAATCCCTGCCTCGTCAGGATGAGCGAGATCATTTTCAAGTATCAGGGAACCATAGACAAATTCATGGGGGATTCGATCATGGCGCTGTTCGGCGCGCCAGTGCGGCGTACTGACGATGTTCAGCGAGCACTCACTTGCGCTGTCGAAATGCAGATCACGATGGATGCCCTCAACCAGGCGCACCGGGATCAGGGATGGCCGGAACTGTACATGGGCATCGGCATCAACACCGGCGAGGTGCTTGTGGGCACGCTGGGATCAGACCTCTATCATGAGTACACCGTCATTGGCAATGAAGTCAATCTGGCGTCGCGCATCGAGGCTCTCAGTTTGCGCGGTCAGGTCCTGATCAGTCAGAGCACCTATGAGCGTTGCCAGGACTTCGTCGACACCAGAGGTCCGATCGACATTTATCTCAAGGGGAAGCCGGTACCCGTGAGCCTGCGCGAATTGATTGGCATTCCTTCGCTGGGTTTCAATGTTCCGCGCAAGGAGAAACGTCGTTCTCACCGCATCCGGGTCAAACTGCCGTTTGGTTACCAGATCATCGAAAACGGTATCGTCTTTCCCGAAATTCGCCCAGGCACGATTCTCGATCTTGGCTACCACGGCGCTCTGCTTGAACTGGAATGCCAACTGCCGATTTATTGCGAAATCAAACTCAGCCTTGACTTGCCGATAGTGGCCTATCAAGCGCGCGACGTTTACGCCAAGATTCTGAATCGCAAGCCTGCGAACGGAATTGTGCGCATGGGTTCCGAGTTCACCTCACTCCCTCCGGAGGCGAACATGAAGATTCAGCTTTTTGTCCAACTTCTGGTTTTCGCAGACAGGTCTTGAGTGTTGCGTGGCTCTGGCAGCTGGCGTGCGTGAAGCATGTAACATTTGCCAGTCCGCACACGCTCCATTGCCGGTGTTGCAGACGCCGACCTGGTCGAGCGCGCTATCCTTGCGGTTCTTCGAACAAATGGGACTATTGAGCCTGACGCCTCGGTAGAAATTGGCTTCATCGAACCGCCGGATACGTGACCCGTTCGTCAGGTGGTGTGGGAGCGGGAGGCCGCCAGGCTTTCTCCTATCCCGATTGGCCCTCGCGGAGTCGGCGGTTGACGAAAGCATGACCGCGGTTATACTTGGCACATGAAGACCGCCGTTTCAATCCCCGATCCAGTGTTCCAATCAGCCGAGAAGCTCGCAGTCCGGCTAGGAGTCTCACGTAGTCAATTTTATGCGCGAGCACTGGTCTCGCTCCTTGAGCAACACAGCGAAGATGACATCACTTCCAAGCTCAACAAAGTGTACGGCCAGGACGGGGAAGAGTCGTCACTAGATAACGAACTAGTCGTAATTCAATCACGGTCCATTTCCCGTGAGAAGTGGTAATACAACGCGGGGAGGTTTGGTGGGCCTCTCTGCCCGAGCCATCGGGTTCGGAGTCTGTGTACTGCAGGCCGTGCCTGATCATCTCTGCCAATAGTTTCAACATCAGCCGGATTAGCACTGTAATCGCCGCTATCATCACCTCCATCTACGGCTGGCAGAAGCCTCAGGCAAGGTGCGCTTGCCGGCGTGCGGCACAGGGATCGCCAAACCGTCAGTGGTGAACGTCTCTCCCATCATCACCGTCGACAAGGCATTTCTCACAGAGAGGATTGGACGCGTACCGCCGAGCCTGTTGGCTTCTGTTGATGACGGGCTCCGACGCGCCCTTTCCTTGTAAATCAAGATGAATTGGAACCCCGAGCAATACCTGAAATTCGCTGCCGCCCGGCAAAGACCGGCTCGGGATCTCTTGGCCCGGCTTGACGGCAAGTCGGCAAGCCGCATCGTCGATCTCGGCTGTGGGGCCGGCAACATCACGCAGCTATTGGCCGAACGCTGGCCGAGCGCACAGATCATCGGTGTCGACAGTGATTCGGCGATGCTGGCTAAAGCCGCTGCGACGGCGCCAATGATCGACTGGCGGCGAGCGGAAATTTCCAGCTGGCAGGCCGACTTCCCTCCTGACCTGATTTTCTCGAATGCGGTACTGCACTGGCTAGACGATCACCTGCAGCTGCTGCCACAGTTGCTCGGCCAACTCGTTAAGGGTGGCATGCTTGCGGTGCAGATGCCGGCCAATTTCAATGCTCCCTCACATCGAATTCTGCGCGAACTGGCTGCCAAGACCGAGTGGCGCGAGGTGCTTGGCGGCGTCCGCATGGGTTGCGTCTTGTCGGCTGCCGAATACCAGCAGCTATTGACACCGCATTGTCGTCACCTGGAACTCTGGGAGACTACCTATTGGCAGTTGCTCAGCGGTGACGATGCGGTTTTCGAGTGGATGAAAGGTAGCACGCTGGTGCCTTATCTGGCACGCCTCGACTCGGCGGCAGCCGAGCGCTTTCTGGCTATCTATCGAGAACGGCTGCGCACCACCTATCTGCGGCAGCCTGATGGACACGTGCTGTTTCCGTTCAAACGCCTCTTCTTCGTCGCGCAGAGCTGAGCCGCGATGGCGGCCCCTGACTACTCGCTGCTGGCCGGCCTGGCAGTGGCCGCTCTGTTCGCTGGCCTGCTCGATGCCGTGGTTGGTGGTGGTGGGCTGATCCAGATCCCGGCGTTGTTCAACGCGTTGCCGCAGGAAATGCCGGCGACTCTCTTCGGGACCAACAAGTTTTCGAGTGTATTCGGCACCAGCAATGCAGCCTGGCGCTACGCACGCCGTGTCGAGATGCCCTGGCGAACGACATTGCCGGCCGCTCTGGCGGCGTTTGCCTGCTCCTATGCCGGCGCCATGGCCGTCACCTGGCTGCATCCGGCGATGTTGCGTCCGCTGATCCTGGGGTTGCTTGTCGGAGCGGCCGCTTACACTTTTTTTCGGCGCGATTTTGGGGCGATTCATCAGCCTCGGCACAAAGGTGGGCAAGAGTTCGCCTATGCCCTGATTCTGGGCGGTGCGATCGGTTTCTACGATGGTTTTTTTGGACCCGGGACCGGCAGTTTCCTGATTTTTCTATTTGTCCGTCTTTTTGGATTTGATTTCTTGCACGCCTCGGCAGCGTCGAAAGTCGTCAATGTTGCCACCAATATCGCCGCGCTGGGCTTTTTCATTCCGCACGGCCACTTTCTACCTTTGCTGGCGTTGATTATGGCGAGCTGCAACGTGCTCGGTTCGTTCCTCGGCACGCATCTTGCGATACGCCATGGCAGCGGTTTCATCAGGAAGGGGTTCTTGTGCGTGGTGAGCGTCCTGATTATCAAATTCGCGATCGACACCATTCGATTGGAATGACTATGGGAAGCTACCCTTGCCGCGCAACGTTCTCGAAGCGTTGAACGGAACCGTGGCGACGCCGTATTTGCGTGCGACGCGCTGGTACAGCTCGCGCGCCGAAACCACCTTCGGGTTGCGCATTTCCCTGGCCTGTGCCAGTTGCAGGAAACGAATGCCTCGCCTGGCGAGCACAGGATCCCAGCCTTTCCGTTCCAGCAGGGTGAAAATCGCCTTCGTGGCATTGACCAGAAACTGCAGATTGGGTACCCGTTCCGCGGCCTCCATCAACAACTTCACCGAGCCTTCGACATCGCCGCGGCGGGCGGCCAGAACGCCGCGGTTATTGAGTTCGACGATTTCTCGACCGACCTGTGCGAGCAGCGCCTGACCATCTGCGGCCTTGCCGGTTTTGGCGTAGATGCTCTGGACCTGGGCGATCATGATGCGGTTTTCATGGTTTTCGGCGGCGATCCTGCGGACGATCTCGCGTGCGTTTTTCTCGTCGCCAGTGACGAGACAGGCGTGTGCCAGGTCGAGTGCTAGTTTCTCCGAAACCGCTGCACTACGGCCTTCGTCTTTCAAGGCTTCATGCAGGATGAGCGCCTTTTCCACTGCCCGCTTGGCCTTGGCGGGTTCGCCCTCCTTGTTTGCACACAGGCTTTCCATGACCAGCGCAGCAAATTCGCCTTGCTGGTTGCCCCGCCAGTCACGGCGGAGTTCTTCGGTGACCAAGCGGGCAGCAGTGGTATGACCACGGTCGAGCATCACCCGTGAAAGATTGGTGTAGTCGTCAATGTCCCTCAGTGACGAGTTGCGGCGACGCTGGAGCACCTTGCCGTAGGCTCTTTCGGCGGCCTGGAGATCCTGGTTACGTGCCGCCACGTCGCCAACCATGCGTTGTCGTGCCGAGTTGTTGGGTGAAATCATCGCTGCTCGCTGCAACACTTCCTGGGCTTCCGGAAGCTTGCCCACTTCCTCCTGCACTTCGGCGAGAAAATCGTAGGCCGCAATAAATTCGGGGAAGTCGTCGATGAGTGATTGCCCGAATGCTTCTGCCTCGGACATTTGTTGTTGTCCTCGCAGCGCCATGGCCAAGCCCATGCGGGCCCAGGGGACGGCCCGCTGTGCCAGCACCTGCTGGTAGACGCGCTGCGCTTCGGCATGGCTGCCCAGCGTATTGAGTATCTCTCCCTTGAACCGCAGGGCGTCAAACCGAAAGCCGCTGTCCTGTCTGATCAGACGTTCACAGGTTCCCAGCGCTTCAACGTAAGCACCGTTGTCGAGGTGCTCGTAGAGTTGCGCAAAGAAGCGCTTCCTGTGGAGCGCGCGCGCCAGACGTACGTTCAGTTCGTGGGCGGTAAAGGGCTTGACCAGGTAGTCATCCGGCGCCAGTTCGGCCACCGAGACGACGTTGTGATAGGCGCGTTCACTGGTGATCACGATGAATACGGTAGACCGTGGCAGGAGCTGTTGTGCGCGCAACTCTTCGAGCAGTTGCTGGCTGTCGCGCTCGTCCTCGAGCAGGTAGTCGGAGAGGATGATGTCGAAACGGTGCGCCCTGAGTTGCCGGAAGACGTCGGCCGAGGTGCCGGCATTGTCTATGAGGCCAACACCCATCGCCGAAAGCATCATGCGCAGCGAAGTGCGGGCGTTCGGATAGCGATCAATCAGCAGTGCCCGCTTGCTCGACATTTCCTTGCCGAGGGTTTGCTGCAGGTCCGCAGTCGTCTCGGGGATCTTCATGGCTTGAACCTTACCTGAGCGTGGTCTGGTGATCAAGCCGTCAGAAGGGTCCCTTCTGGCCATCAGCACCCGCAGGTGCTGATGGCAGAACCTTCCTTCAGGAAAGCGAGCGGCGAATCAGGTGGTCGAAGGCGCTGAGTGCGGCTTTCGAGCCTTCGCCCATGGCGATGACGATCTGCTTGTAAGGAACCGTGGTGACGTCACCAGCGGCGAAGACGCCAGGCAGCGAGGTTTCGCAGCGCGCATCGACCTCGATCTCGCCGTGCCGAGAGAGGGCGATGGTGTCCCTGAGCCACTCGCTGTTGGGGAGCAGGCCGATCTGTACAAACACCCCTTCGATGTCGAGGCGCTGCGACTCACCGCTGGCACGATCAGTGTACAAGAGGCCGTTGACCTTCTGGCCATCGCCGGTGATTTCGGTGCTCAAGGCCTGGGTGATCACCTTCACGTTGGGCAGACTGAAAAGCTTTTTCTGCAATATGGCGTCGGCACGCAAGATGGCTTCGAATTCGAGGAGGGTGACCTGGCCGACAACACCGGCGAGGTCGATCGCCGCTTCGACGCCGGAGTTGCCGCCACCGATCACGGCCACCCGCTTGCCCTTGAACAGCGGTCCGTCGCAGTGCGGACAGTAGGCGACGCCATGGCCGCGATACCGCTTCTCGCCGGGAACATTCATCTCGCGCCAGCGTGCCCCGGTGGCGATGATCACCGTCTTGCTCCTGAGCCTGGCGCCGCTGGCCAGACGGACTTCGGTCAGGCCGCCTTCACTGTCCGGCAGCAGGGCTTCGGCGCGCTGCAGATTGATGATGTCCACATCGTACTCCTTGACGTGTTCCTCGAGCCCGGCGGCGAGTCGCGGACCATCAGTCTCCTTTACCGAGATGAAGTTCTCGATCGCCAGGGTATCGAGCACCTGTCCACCGAAACGCTCGCTGACCACGCCGGTACGAATGCCTTTGCGGGCTGCGTAGATCGCTGCAGCGGCGCCGGCCGGGCCGCCGCCGACGATCAGCACGTCGAAGGGTGCGCGCGCCGAGACCTTTTCCGCCTCGCGCTGCAAGGCGCCGGTATCGATTTTGCCGATGATTTCCTCGAGCGTCATGCGACCCTGCCCGAAAGGTTCGCCATTCAGGAAAACCGTTGGCACGCCCATGATCTGGCGTTCAGTCACTTCGTCCTGAAACAGCCCACCGTCGATCATCTGGTGACTGATGCCCGGGTTCTGCACCGCCATCAGGTTGAGCGCCTGCACGACATCCGGGCAGTTGTGGCACGACAGCGAAATGAAGGTTTCAAAATGGAACTGCCCGGGAATGGAGCGAATCTCCGCGATTACGCTGGCTTCGATTTTTGGCGGGTGGCCGCCGGTTTGCAGCAGGGCCAGAATCAACGAAGTGAATTCATGTCCCACCGGGATGCCGGCAAAGCTGATCCGCGCGGGTTCGCCGGGCCGACCGACCGAGAAGGAGGGCCTGCGCGCTGAATTGCCATCTTGCCGGACGCTGACCTTGTCTGAAAGGGAGGCGATGTCCTGCAGCAGGGCCAGCATCTCTTGTGCCTTGTTGCTGCCATCGAGCGTGCCGACCAGTTCGATCGGATGCTGGATTTTTTCAAGATATGCCCGCAGTTGAGTCTGGATGTTTGCGTCTAACATGCGTCTTGTCCCTGGTGAGTGGCATTGCAAAGGGGCCGCCAAGCAGCGGCCCCTTTGCACTGAGACCCCGAATCACGGCAGGGAAAGCAGCCCCCTGCCGCGTGGCTCACACGGTTCTTAAATCTTGCCGACTAGGTCCAGCGACGGGGCCAACGTGGCGTCACCCGGCGTCCACTTGGCCGGGCAGACTTCACCCGGGTGGCTGGCGACGTACTGGGCGGCCTGAACTTTGCGCAACAGTTCCTTGGCGTCACGACCAATGCCGAGGTCGTGGATCTCGCAGACCTTGATGATGCCTTCGGGATTGATCACGAAGGTGCCGCGCAGCGCCAGGCCTTCTTCTTCGATCATCACGTCGAAATTGCGGGTGATGGTGCCGGTCGGGTCGCCGAGCATCGGATACCGGATCTTCTTGATGGTCTCGGAAGCGTCGTGCCAGGCCTTGTGTGTAAAATGCGTGTCGGTAGATACCGCGTATACTTCGACGCCGATCTTCTGGAATGACTCGTACTCGTCAGCCAGATCACCCAGTTCGGTCGGACAGACGAAGGTGAAGTCAGCCGGGTAGAAGACCACGACAGACCATTTGCCCTTCAGGTCGGCGTCGGATACAGGACCAAACTTGCCGTTGTGAAAAGCAGTGGTTTTGAACGGTTTGATTTCAGTGTTGATCAGTGACATCTTGAGCTCTCCTTCGAGTTCGGTGAATGAAAACAAGCGACGGCTGGATCATAGTGGAGTCGCTAGAATTGTTCCAATTAATTCTGGTAATTCAAGCCATAGTCCAAGGCTATTTGGCCGGCCTTTCAACAAATTGCCGTAAAATGCCGATCTTTTCCAGAGTCTTCCGCATGCTACAAATGGCGACGGCCCATGTTATTTCCTGAGCGTTTCGAGGTCATTGTTGTAGGGGGTGGCCATGCCGGCACGGAAGCGTCGCTCGCTGCCGCGCGGATGGGCATCAGGACCTTGCTGCTGACGCACAACCTGGAGACACTCGGCGCGATGAGCTGCAACCCGTCGATCGGTGGCATCGGCAAGGGGCATCTGGTCAAGGAGATTGATGCTCTGGGCGGGGCGATGGCCGAGGCTACCGACGAGTCCGGCATCCAGTTCCGGATTCTCAATGCGAGCAAGGGTCCGGCGGTGCGCGCGACGCGTGCGCAGGCAGATCGCGTGCTGTACCGGCAGGCGATCCGCCGTCGCCTCGAAAACCAGCCAAATCTGGTGATCTTTGCGCAGGCATGTGATGACCTGATCCTCGAAGGCGACCATGTTGCAGGTGTCGTGACCCAGTTGGGAGTGCGCTTCTCCGCGCGAACCGTAGTCCTTACGGCTGGCACCTTCCTGAACGGCCGGATTCACGTGGGTTTGTCCAATCATAGCGGTGGCCGTATGGGTGATCCACCGTCGGTTTCGCTGGCCGCCCGCCTGCGCGAATTACAATTGCCGGCCGGCAGGCTCAAGACCGGCACACCGCCACGGCTGGATGGCAAGACCATCGATTTCTCGACCTTGACTGAGCAATGTTCGGACCATCCCTTGCCAGTTTTCTCGTTTCTTGGCGACGCTGCCCAGCATCCACGACAGTTGCCGTGCTGGGTGACCAGCACCAACGCTCGGACGCATGCGATCATCCGGGAGAACCTCGACCGATCTCCGATGTACACCGGTGTGATCGAAGGTATAGGTCCGCGCTATTGCCCGTCGATCGAAGACAAGATTCATCGTTTTTCGGCTAAGGAAAGCCATCAGGTCTTTCTTGAGCCGGAAGGCTTGACAACCCACGAGATTTACCCGAATGGGATTTCGACCAGTCTGCCTTTTGATGTCCAGTTGGCCATCGTCCGCTCGATGCGCGGTCTCGGGAACTGCCACATCCTGCGCCCCGGCTACGCCATCGAATATGATTACTTTGATCCGCGCGGCCTGCGCAGCTCACTGGAAACGAAGGCTTTGCGTGGTCTTTTCTTCGCCGGTCAGATCAACGGTACCACCGGTTACGAGGAAGCTGCGGCGCAAGGCCTGCTGGCCGGTATCAACGCCGCCCTGCAGGTGCAGGAAAAGGAGCCCTGGACACCTCGTCGGGACGAGGCCTACCTGGGCGTTCTGGCCGACGATCTGATCACTCGTGGCGTCTCAGAGCCTTACCGGATGTTTACCAGTCGCGCGGAGTACCGCTTGTCACTGCGTGAGGACAATGCCGACCTGCGTCTGACCGAACAAGGCCATCGTTTGGGGCTGGTGGGCGAGCAGCGTTGGGCAGTATTTTGCGAGAAGAGGGAGGCGATCGTACGCGAGCAGGAGCGCCTGAAGTCGACCTGGGTACAGCCGGCAAAGCTTGCAGATGAAGACACGAGCAGGATCTTCGGCAAGCCTCTGGAGCACGAATACAACCTGCATGATCTGCTGCGCCGCCCGGACGTGAGTTACTCTGCTTTGATGACGTTGTGCTTGGGCGATGTTTCGGTGGACACGGGTCTGCGCGATCCACAGGTCATCGAACAGGTCGAGAACCAAGCCAAGTATCAGGGCTACATCGAACGTCAACGGGATGATGTGAACAAGCATCTGGCCAACGAGGAAACGTTCTTTCCCGACGATTTCGACTTTTGCAGCATTACGGGCTTGTCCAGGGAGGTTCAGCAAAAGCTCGTTCTGCATCGTCCACAGACTCTGGGGCAGGCTTCCCGCATTCAGGGAGTGACCCCGGCGGCCGTCTCGATCCTGCTGGTGCATTTGAAGCGTGCACAACTGAATGCGCAGCGCCAGCGAATCGCCGGTTGTGGTTCATGACGCCGGCCACGGAACTCGCGCAGGGACTGCATGTCCTGGGGATCGATCTTTCGCACGCCGCACAGAATAAGCTGCTCGCTTACGTGACCCTGCTCGACAAGTGGAATAAGACCTATCGTCTGACCGGCCTGAAAGATCCGTCGCTGGCGGTTAGCCATCACTTGCTCGATTCGCTGGCGATCCTGCCCTTTATCGAGGGGAAGACACTACTCGACGTGGGCAGCGGTGGCGGCATGCCCGGTATCCCGCTGGCCATCGCCCGCCCGGAACTGGGGGTGGTCCTGCTGGACAGCAATGCGAAAAAGACGGCCTTTCTGCAACAGGTGGCGATTGAGCTTGGGTTGGTGAATATTGCCGTACACTGTGGCCGTGTTGAAGCGTACAGGCCCGTGGCCAGTTTCTCAGCGATCAGCGCACGCGCATTTTCCGATCTCGGCGAGTTCGTGAGACTGTCGCGTCACCTGTTGCAAACGGGGGGTCATTGGCTGGCCATGAAAGGCCTTCGGCCGCAGGACGAAATGGCAAATCTGTCGGTTGATGTGGTCGTGGACGCAGTGCATCGCTTGAAGGTGCCGGGCATCACCGGTGAACGGCACCTGGTAATCATGAGCAGCAGTCAGGCGCAGCATTGAGGAGGGAGTCGATTTGGCAAGAATACTCGCGGTAACCAACCAAAAAGGCGGCGTTGGCAAGACGACGACGGCCGTCAACCTCACGGCCTGTCTCGCCGAAATCGGCCAGCGCGTGTTGCTGATCGATCTTGATCCGCAGGCCAACGCCACGACCGGTTGCGGTGTCGTCAGGAGCGACGCTCTGTCGACGGTCTATCAGATTCTGATCGGTCGCTCGACGATGCGTGGCACCAGCCTGCGTACTGAATTCGGCTTCGACCTGATGCCCGCGAATCGCGAACTTGCGGGTGCCGAGATCGATCTGATCAATCTCGGAAAGCGCGAGTATCGGCTGCGCGACGCACTTGCCGACATCCGTGGCGACTATGACTTCATCGTGATGGATTGTCCGCCCGCACTGAACCTGCTGACCGTCAACGGACTGGTCGCTGCCGATACCGTGATGATCCCGATGCAATGTGAGTACTACGCGTTGGAAGGCCTGACGGACTTGGTGGCGACATTGAAGAAGGTGCGAGCCAAATTGAATCCGGTGCTCGAGATCGAGGGGCTGTTGCGGACCATGTACGACCCGCGTTCGACGCTGACCCAACAGGTTTCCCGCGAACTTGAACGTCATTTCGGTTCGAAGGTTTATCGGACGATCGTTCCGCGTAATGTACGCTTGGCCGAGGCTCCGTCCTATGGCAAGCCAGTGATTGCATTCGACCGTGGCTCGAAGGGCGCACAAGCATATCTCTTGCTGGCGCAGGAGGTTCTCGATCGGTACGCCGGCAGCGCCGGCAGGGTGACCGCGGCGCTTGCCGGGGCTGGAGTGGAGCCATGAAACTGAAAGGACTGGGGCGTGGCCTTGATGCCCTGCTTGCTGATAATGACGCTCAGAGCAGGGAACAGCAAAGGACATTGCCGGTCGGCCGACTCCAGCCTGGCAAGTATCAGCCGCGCACGCGTATGGACAGCGCCTCGCTCGAAGAACTGGCCGCCTCGATCAGGGTGCAGGGGTTGATGCAGCCGATTCTCGTACGGCCGGTCAGTGACGACCGTTACGAGATCATTGCTGGCGAAAGGCGCTGGCGAGCGGCACAGATGGCCGGCCTGACCGAGGTGTCTACCTTGATCCGGATCATCCCGGACGAGGCCGCGCTGGCCATGGCGCTGATCGAGAATATCCAGCGCGAGGATCTCAACCCGATTGAAGAAGCGCTTGGTCTGCAACGATTGATCGATGAGTTCTCGATGACCCATCAGCAAGCAGCCGATGCCGTAGGACGATCACGACCGGCAGCGTCGAATCTGCTGCGTCTGCTGCAGTTGGCCGCACCAGCACAGGAACTCCTGATGCGCGGGGAAATCGATATGGGGCATGCGCGTGCGCTCCTCCCGTTGGCGGGTGCGCAGCAGGTTCAGTTAGCGCAGCGGGTGGCACAGAAAGGCTTGTCGGTACGCGAAACCGAGCGCCTGGTTCAGTGTGTCCTCAACCCACCAAAAGAAGTCACCACATCGAGCAGGCCGGATCGCGATGTGCTGCGTCTGCAGGACGAACTGGCTGATCTGCTTGGTGCGCAGGTGGCGATACGAGCCAATAAACGAGGGGCGGGCAAGGTGCTGATCGAGTTCGGCGACCTTGATCAGCTAGAAGGAATTCTGCAGCGCTTACGCCATTGATGCGCTGCATCATGAAAGCCCGTTCAGGACTCGCCGATCCTAGCTGTAGGGCAGATTCTATCGAGGAATTCAAACTTTTTTGCAGTTGCGGTTTGATTCCTTATTGTGAGTCTGGTATCCTGCTCATGTTTTGGAGGGGCTAGCCGTGCATCCGCAGGTCCGCTGGGTCCTGGTTTGCCAGTTGGTGGTCACCCTGGCAGTGGGGTTGGTCGCGGGAGTTGCTCTGGGATTTGATGCGGCTGTTTCTGCAGTACTCGGTGGCGGGATTGCCATGGCCAGTGCTTCTGCTTATGCATGGCGGGCTTTGCGGCTATCGAAACAGGCGGATGCAAGAAGAGTATTTCGGGATCAGGTAGCAGGTGAGGGTTACAAGTTTGCCGTAACCCTTTTGTTGTTTACCGTGGTCTTCAAGAGCTACGCACAACTCGCAGCCTTGCCGCTCTTCCTGGCCTATGTGGCAACAGTGGTCGTTTATTGGATGGCGCTGCTCAGGCAGCAATAGTCGAACAGGGGGAATATATGGCTTCGGGCGAGGCATTGACGACGAGTGGATACATTGTCCACCACCTGACCAACCTGACTGTCGGTCACGGTTTCTGGACTTTTCACCTGGACTCCCTGATCGTGTCCGGTCTCCTCGGCCTGTTCGCCTTCATCGGCATGGCCAAACTTGCTAGCAGGGCAGCCGTCGTCAAGCCGGGCAAGCTGCAAACCTTCGTTGAAATGCTGGTGTCCTTTATCGATCAGCAGGTCAAGGATACCTATCATGGCAAGAGCGCCCTGATTACGCCGATGGCGGTCACCATTTTCGTCTGGGTTTTTCTGATGAATGCGATGGATCTGATCCCGGTCGATTTCATCCCCTTTGTCCTCGGCTTTGCTGGCGTACATTATTTCAAGGTGGTACCGACCACCGACCCGAACCTGACTTTCGGCATGTCCCTGACGGTGTTCGCGATCATGCTGATCATGGGCGTCAAGGTGAAGGGTGTCGGGGGCTTCCTGCATGAGGTGTTCACCGTGCCGTTTGGTGCCAAGCTGGCGCCACTCAATCTTCTCTTCCGGGTCATTGAGGATGTTGCCAAGCCGATTTCGCTTGCGCTGCGCCTGTTCGGCAACATGTACGCCGGCGAGATGGTGTTTATCCTGATTGCCCTGCTGGGTCTGTGGCAGTTGCCCTTGGCGCTGCCCTGGGCGCTGTTCCATATCCTGATCATCACCTTGCAGGCCTTCGTTTTCATGATGCTCACCATCGTGTACATGTCGATGGCCAGCGAGTCCCACGGTTAGTGGGCCAGCTGCCCGGTTGCGAGTTTGATTCACGTTGTCTTTGTTTAACCCATTTAGCATGTTTTACTAGGAGAAAGTAATGGAAGCCGCTCTGTCTATGTTGCTTGGTAACACCGCCATCGCCGTCGCCATCCTGATCGGTGCGGGTGCTCTCGGTACCGCCATCGGTTTTGGTCTGCTGGGTGGCCGGTTCCTTGAGGGCGCCGCTCGCCAACCGGAAATGATTCCGACTCTCCAGGTAAAGATGTTCATTGTTGCCGGCCTTCTCGACGCGGTCACCATGATCGGTGTCGGTATCGCGCTGTTCATGCTTTTTGCAAATCCCTTCATTGCCGTTGTCAAGGGCTGATCGCTTTTCGGACTAACTCTTAACAGGAGGTTAGCGTGAACATCAACGCAACGTTGATCGGCGAAGCGATCTGGTTTGGCGTCTTCATCTGGATCACCATGAAATACGTCTGGCCTCCGTTGGCCAAGGCCATGGCCGATCGCCAAAAACTGATCGCTGACGGGCTTGCTGCCGGCGAGCGTGGGAAGCATGAGCTGGAGCTGGCGGGCAAACGTTCCGCAGATGCCCTGCGTGACGCCAAGGCAAAGGCTGCCGAAATCATTGCTGCCGCCGAGAAGCGCGGCGCTCAGATGGTTGAAGAGGCGAAGGTGACGGCGAAAATTGAAGCCGACAAGGTGGTCGCATCGGCAAAGGCCGAGATTGCTCAACAGGTCGAGCAGGCAAGAGCGGAACTGCGTGGCCGTGTCGCCGATCTCGCCGTGGCGGGTGCAGAGCGCATCCTGAAGCGCGAAGTCGATGCCAGGGCGCATGCCGAAATGCTGGTCGCGCTCAAGCAGGAACTCTAATACCATGGCCGAACTCGTTACCATCGCGCGCCCCTACGCTGAAGCGGTTTTCCGCATTGCGCTGGAAAACAAGGCGCTGACGGCGTGGTCCGAGCGGTTGTCGCTGCTTTCTGCAATTGCCACGGATGAGCAGATGCGTTCCTGCATCGGCAATCCCGAGTTGTCTGCCACGCAGAAGAGTACGCTCTTCAAGTCGCTGATCGGCAAGGCGCAGGATGGCGGCGAAGCTAATCTGATCGACGTCCTCGCCAACAACGAACGGCTTTCCGCCTTGCCGGAAATCGCGGGTCTCTTCGAGGAGCTGAGGGCTGCGCAGGAAGGCGTCAAGGAAGCCACGATCTACAGCGCCTTTCCCGTTGACGACGCGCAGCTCAAGGCGCTGATCGAGGATCTGGAAGCGCGCTTCAAAACCCGGCTGACTGCCGAAGTGGTCGTCGATCAATCGCTGATCGGCGGCGTCAAGATTGTGGTTGGCGACCAGGTTCTCGATACCTCCGTACGCGGAAAATTGGAGAGCCTGCGGTTGGCGCTCAAGAACTAGGAGAATTTCCATGCAGTTGAATCCTTCCGAAATCAGCGAACTGATCAAGAGCAAGATCGAGAATCTTGCGATCAGCGCCGATCTGCGCACCCAGGGCACCATCGTTTCGGTGACCGATGGTATCTGCCGTATCTACGGCCTGACCGATGTCATGCAGGGAGAGATGCTCGAGTTTCCAGGCAATACTTTCGGCATGGCCTTGAACCTCGACCGCGACTCGGTTGGCGCGGTGGTTCTCGGTGAATACGAGCAAATCAGCGAAGGCGACACCGTCAAGACCACCGGCCGCATTCTCGAGGTTCCAGTCGGTCCGGAGTTGCTCGGTCGCGTGGTGAACTCGCTCGGGCAGCCGATTGACGGCAAAGGTCCGGTCAACAACAAGCTGACCGACAAGATCGAAAAGGTCGCACCCGGTGTCATCTGGCGCAAATCGGTTTCGCAACCGGTACAGACCGGACTTAAATCGATCGACGCAATGGTGCCAATCGGTCGTGGCCAGCGTGAATTGATCATTGGTGACCGGCAGACCGGCAAGACTGCAGTGGCCGTCGATACGATCATCAACCAGAAAGGCCAGAACCTGATCTGCATCTACGTTGCGGTTGGTCAAAAGGCTTCGACCGTCGCCAACGTGGTACGCAAGCTCGAAGAAAACGGCGCGATGGAATATACCATCATCGTTGCTGCAACCGCTTCCGAATCCGCGGCCTTGCAGTACATCGCTCCCTACTCGGGTTGCACCATGGGCGAGTATTTCCGTGACCGTGGTCAGGATGCACTGATCATCTACGATGATCTGACCAAGCAGGCATGGGCCTACCGCCAGGTTTCACTGCTCCTGCGCCGCCCGCCAGGGCGTGAAGCCTACCCTGGCGACGTGTTCTACCTGCACTCTCGCTTGCTGGAACGCGCCGCACGCGTTTCCGAAGAATGGGTCGAGAAGTTTACCAACGGCGAGGTCAAAGGCAAGACGGGCTCACTGACTGCCCTGCCGGTCATCGAGACGCAGGCAGGCGACGTTTCTGCCTTCGTTCCGACCAACGTCATCTCGATCACCGATGGCCAGATCTTCCTTGATACCGACCTGTTCAATGCGGGTGTGCGTCCAGCGATTGATGCCGGTATCTCGGTTTCTCGGGTCGGCGGTGCTGCCCAGACCAAGGTCATCAAGAAGCTGGGCGGGGGGGTCCGTCTGGCGCTTGCCCAGTACCGTGAACTGGCGGCATTTGCCCAGTTTGCCTCGGATCTTGACGAAGCGACCCGCAAACAGCTTGATCGTGGCCGTTTGGTCACCGAACTGATGAAGCAGCCACAGTATTCGCCATTGCCGATCTCCGAGATGGCGATCACCCTGCACGCGGTGAACAAGGGCCTTTTCGACGATGTTGAAGTGAAGAAGGCGCTTGCCACCGAGAAGCAGATGCACGGCTTCGTCAAGCAGAAATACGCCGACCTCGTGGCCAGGATCGAAACCACCAAGGATCTTGACGCTGACACTGAGCAGAAGCTCACCAGGGCGATTGAGGAATTCAAGGCCACGCTGGCCTGATCGATCAAGGAGATAGCCATGCCTAGCGGCAAGGAAATCCGGAACAAGATCAAGAGCGTAGAGAGTACGCGCAAGATCACCAAGGCCATGGAAATGGTGGCCGCATCGAAGATGCGCAAGGCGCAGGACAGGATGCGGGCTGCCCGCCCCTACGGCGAGAAGATTCGCCGGGTGGCCGGTAACCTTTCGCATGCCTTGACGGATTATCGTCATCCTTTTCTGACCGTACGCGAACCCGTAAAAGCTGTTGGATTGATCACGGTGACCTCGGACAAGGGGCTCTGCGGTGGTCTCAATACCAATGTACTGCGACTTGCCCTGGCAAAGATGAAGGAGTGGGACGCTGAAGGCAAGAAGCTTCGGGTGACCGCGATCGGCAACAAGGGCTTGGGCTTCATGCAGCGCGCGGGCGCGAACATCGTCTCGCAACTCACCGGATTGGGGGATACGCCACACCTCGAGAAGCTGATCGGTCCGGTCAAGGTGCAACTGGACGCCTACATGAAGGGTGAAATCGATCTTCTCTACATCGCCTTTACCCGTTTCATCAATACGATGAAGCAAGAGCCGACGCTCTACCAGTTGCTACCGCTTTCGGGGGATCTCGTCGGGAGTGAGGGCAATCGCTGGGATTACCTCTACGAACCTGATGCCAAGACGGTCATTGATGACTTGCTGTTGCGTTATGTGGAGGCGATGATCTATCAGTCGGTAGCCGAGAACATGGCTTCCGAGCAGAGCGCGCGCATGGTCGCCATGAAGTCGGCTTCGGATAACGCGAAAAACGTGATCGGCGAACTCAAGCTGGTTTACAACAAGGCTCGCCAGGCAGCGATCACCAAAGAGCTTTCGGAAATCGTCGGCGGCGCAGCAGCTGTCTGACCACGCGATAGTTGATTTATTGATTAGGGATACGACGATGAGTCAAGGAAACATTGTTCAGTGTATCGGCGCCGTGGTGGACATCCAGTTCCCACGTGACGCCATGCCCCACATTTACAACGCACTCCAACTCGACAAGGCAGAAGAATCGGACATGTGCGAGTCCGACCTGATGTTCGAGGTTCAGCAGCAGTTAGGGGATGGCATTGTGCGCACCATCGCCATGGGGTCATCCGACGGACTGCGGCGTGGCATGAAAGTCAACAACACCGGCGCCGGAATTTCGGTGCCGGTCGGAAATGCGACGATTGGCCGCATCATGAACGTTCTGGGTCGGCCGATTGATGAAGCCGGGCCAATTGCTACTGAAGAACGCCGTGAAATTCACCAGATGGCACCGAAGTTCGACGAGCTGTCACCGTCGGTCGATCTGCTGGAAACCGGGATCAAGGTGATCGACTTGGTATGTCCTTTCGCCAAGGGCGGAAAGGTGGGACTGTTCGGTGGCGCCGGCGTGGGCAAGACAGTGAACATGATGGAGTTGATCAACAATATCGCCAAACAGCACTCGGGTCTTTCGGTGTTTGCCGGTGTCGGCGAGCGTACCCGCGAGGGAAATGACTTCTATCATGAAATGAAGGAGTCCAATGTTCTCGATAAAGTGGCGATGGTCTTTGGCCAAATGAACGAGCCTCCAGGCAACCGACTGCGCGTCGCATTGACCGGCCTGACCATGGCCGAGCGATTCCGTGATGATGGCCGTGACATCCTCTTCTTCGTTGACAACATCTATCGCTACACGCTTGCGGGTACCGAAGTTTCGGCGCTGCTTGGCCGGATGCCGTCTGCCGTCGGATATCAGCCGACGCTGGCCGAAGAAATGGGCCGTTTGCAGGAGCGTATCACCTCGACCAAGGTCGGATCGATCACTTCGATTCAGGCGGTCTATGTGCCAGCTGATGACCTGACCGATCCGTCGCCGGCGACAACCTTCCTGCACCTGGACTCGACCGTGGTATTGTCGCGCGATATCGCCTCGCTCGGCATCTACCCGGCGGTTGACCCGCTTGATTCGACTTCACGGCAGCTCGATCCCCAGGTCGTTGGCGAGGAGCATTATAACGTTGCCCGTGCCGTCCAGATGACTCTCCAGAAATACAAGGAGTTGCGAGACATCATCGCGATTCTCGGAATGGACGAGCTGTCGCCGGAAGACAAGTTGGCGGTTTATCGCGCTCGCAAGATTCAACGTTTCCTTTCACAACCCTTCAGCGTGGCTGAAGTCTTTACCGGGTCTCCTGGCAAGTATGTGCCACTCAAGGACACGATCAAGGGCTTCAAGATGATCGTCGAAGGCGAATGCGACAACATTCCCGAGCAGGCGTTCTACATGGTTGGCGGCATCGAGGAAGTGTTCGAAAAAGCCAAGACACTCTAAAGCGGGCAGTATAGACGTCGCGTCCCTTGCACTGTGCAAGGGATACGACTGAGCAAAGGGAATAACCCATGGCAATCAGAGTACATGTTGACGTCGTTAGCGCCGAGGAATTGATCTTTTCCGGCCAGACCGACTTTGCGGTTTTTCCGGGTGAGGCCGGCGAACTTGGTATCTATCCGCGGCACACGCCACTATTGACCCGTATCAGGCCGGGAACGATTCGTCTGAAAGTTCCGGATAGTGACGAGTATGAAATGGTCTACGTCTCCGGTGGTATGTTGGAAGTGCAGCCTGCGCTGATTACGGTCCTGGCCGACACCGCGATTCGTGCGCACGACCTTGACGAAGCCAAGGCGATAGAGGCCAAGCGTCGTGCAGAGGAAGCCCTCAAGGATCGGACTTCGGACATTGGACTCGCTACTGCCGAGGCGGAACTGGCGCAAGCGGTCGCCCAGTTGCAGGCAATCAAGCGGCTACGCCAGCGTCACTAAGTGACCGCGCCATATGTCAGTCAATACCTCATCGTGAACAAAGAAAAGCAGCCTGTGAGGGCTGCTTTTCTATTTCCAATGCGCGGGAGTAGTGTACGCTACAGAGCGTTCTAACCCCGTTCCAGCTGCGCCAGCCTTCTTTCCATGCGCGAGAAATCGTCACGCAAGGCGTCTACCTCTAGACAAAACCTCTCGATATCACCGCGGCGAGCAATCGCTGCATTTTCTTCAGTTAGATATTCGGCCACACCGATCGCCAACTTTCTCAAGCCGACCAGTTGCCATTGTCCCAGTTGCTTGACAAACTGGAGGCCACGGTGAGCCACCACATCGCCAAGGACTTTCGACAAATCATGCTCGATGTCCCAGCGCAAGTTTCGAAATACGAAGCCGAGGGTCTCTGCCAGATCCACAGAGCCTGAAATGGTCGCTGAAGTGAGGAGAGAGGCTTGTTCGGTGAACGCAAGCGCGGGAGCTTCACTAGGAAGGGTGATGCTGACCGTTGCTGGAGTGCCTGCAGCTGTAGTTTCGAATGTGCCCCTATCGCTAATCTTGAACAGTAAGGCAGTGCTACCAAATTGCAGGAGTGCTGTTTTGCCGGCAAAGGGAATCAGTCGATCACACGCCCAGGACTCTCCCTGCAACAGGTGATTGAGTAGTACGAGCGTAGGCCAGGCCAGCATCTCTGGTTCAGGAAAGTTGCTGGATACCGGCAATTACCCAGCCTCTGGCACCGTCAACGGCCTTGGTAAGGTTCCAGACTTCGTCAAAAGGCGCGGCCACCGAGCCAGCTTCTTCGCGGATCATTCCGCTGAAGCGAACGCTGGCGATGTGCCGGTCGGCCTCAGTGACGACTTCGAGCAACACCGCGTTCAGTGTCACGACATCGGTTTGCTGTGTTGCCTTTCCTCTTTCGTCCAACTGCAGTTTGATTTCTGCAAACATCTCGGGAGTCACAAACTCGCGGATGTCGTCGAGATTGCCAGCATCGTTGGCCGCCTGCAGTCGAATGAAATTCAGCTTGGCGACCCGCAGGAAACCATCCACGTCGAAGCCTGCCGGTATGTTGGCCGACAGCGGAGCGGCAGGGCTGACAGGCAGACCCGCAGACGACGCAGGATTGAAGGCCTGCGGCATCGGTGCCATTCCCGGAGCGCCTGTACCGGCGTACTGCAGGGGTTGAGCATCTGGCACCAGTGAACCCCTGCGGCGAAACAGCAATTTGAAGGCGACCACGGCGCACAACAACAGTAACGCAATCATCAGGAAATTGGCCATGCTCTCACCCAGGCCGAAGTGGGATAACAGTGCGGCAATCCCGAGGCCGGCGGCCAGACCCGCCAAAGGACCCATCCAGTTACGTTTGGGTGCTGCTGCCGCCGGTGTTGTCGCAGCGGCTGGTGCAGGCGTGACGGCATTCTGAGGCGGTGTTGCCTGCCGTTGCGCTACCGAGTCGCGCTGCATGCCGGACGAACTGCCTCCGCCCAGTCGCTTCGCATCAGCCTCTCCGACCGCCAGGCCAAAGCTGAATACACAGATACTGAGAGTCATAAGGATCTTTTTCATCAGTGGATCTCTCCTCCTAAAACTTGAAAGCACGGTGTAGGGCGACAACGCCCAGCGCCAAATTATAATATTCGACCTGCTCGAGTCCGGCTTGTTCCATCAACAACTTGAGCGCTACCTGATCCGGATGCATGCGAATCGACTCCGCAAGATACCGGTAGCTCGCCTCGTCGTGGGTGATCATCTGTCCAAGACGAGGGATTACCTGGAACGAATAGAAATCGTAAGCGGCCGCCAGAGGTTTCCATACCCGAGAGAACTCAAGCACCAGCAGGCGTCCTCCAGGCCTGAGGACGCGCCGCATTTCGGCCAGTGCCAGATGTTTGTGTGTCATGTTGCGCAGGCCAAAGGCAACCGTCACACAATCGAAATAATCATCTGGAAATGGTAGCCTTTCGGCGTCGCACTGCGCGACCGGGATAATGAAGCCCTGGTTGTAGAGTCGATCACGGCCTCGAGCCAGCATGGCATGGTTGATATCCGTGAGCCAGACTTGTCCACGGTTGCCGAGCTTCCTGGCGAAAGCCAGTGCCAGGTCGCCGGTTCCACCAGCCACGTCGAGTACCCGCCAACCCTCGCGAACGCCACTCTTGGCAATGGTGAACGCCTTCCAGAACCGGTGTAGACCACCCGACATCAGGTCATTCATCAGGTCGTAACGCTGTGCAACGGAATCGAAAACCTCGGCAACGTGCCTGGCCTTCTCCTCCTCAGCGACTTCCTGATAGCCAAAGTGGGTCGTATTTCGCTCGTTGTTCATGCGCATGACCGGGCTGGGGAGCAATCGGGACGGATCAATGCTTGCCGCAAGTGTTGGAGGCCTTGGGAGCGACTGCTGCGGTCTCAGCGGGGTCACGGCTACCATTCTCCTGCTGCAGGCGTTTCAGATACGCTTGCCAAAGCTGGTCGCGATTGACACCCAGATGGTAGAGCATATCCCAGGAATACAGCCCGCTGTCGTGGCCATCCGAGAACACCGGTCGGATGGCGTAGTTGCCGACCGCCTCAACCCGCTCGATATCGACGTCCCGCTTGCCGACCTGCAGAACCTCCTGGCCTGGTCCATGACCACGAGCTTCGGCAGAGGGCGTGAACACGCGTAGGAATTCGTAGCTCAGCTCGAAACGCTCATCGCCCTCGAAGCTCAATTCGATGATGCGGGATTTCTGATGTAGCTTGATCTCGGTTGGGATCTTCGTGGTTTCGTCCAGGCCAGCCATGGTGGTCTTTGCGTAATCGTGACAACACATCATAGCGCAAAATCACCTCAATCATTGCGGCTGCCTGCCATGGCATAAGGCATTTGGCGATGGCCCCCCTCAAACCACGCTGAAAGTCACCCTCTCAAAGTCCGCGCCTTCGGCCAGCAGGCGTTGTAACCTGACCTGCATCGGGTTCTCAGTGTAGACTTCAAGCCGGCGCTCCGCTCGAAACCACCCAGGCGGAAGGATCAGGGTTTGTTCGGCGCCGATGGCCGGGACTGCCGGCAGCAGGAACGCCCGTTGATAGGGAACTTGGTGCCCCGGCTCAAGTGCCTGCGGGCGAGCAGCGACCGCTTGAGGTTTGCCAGGTAGAGCGGCGATCCCTGCGACCAGATTACCACCCTCTTCCTGCATCAACCACGCCACCTGTGCCAGCAGATGCGAGTTGCCGTCATGCGGGCAGATGGAAAGCAACTGCCCCGGCGCGATTTTCTTGCCAACTACCGAGCGCAGCAGGCGAAAACCATTCGCGCACTGGTCAAGCACTTCCCAGGTATCGAAGTCAAAGCCAAGCTGTACCTGGCGGACTTCCAGCATCTGCGTCGGGTCAAGCATGTGTCGGAAGGCAAACATGCTTTCGAATTCCTGGCGCGAATAGATGCTGGTCATCTCCGGCTGCTGGAACTCCTTTCCGGAGATATGGTAGTGCATTGCCGAAAAACCGGTGGATACCTTGGAAATTCCCGATGCATTGTGTCGGCGGAACTTGCGTGCGGCACGCAACATGCTCCATGGCTTATAGAGACGATTGACCAGTCGATAACACTGTGCAGCTGTACAATCTTCACCGAGGCCGAGCTGTGCGGGCGAGATTCGTTGTTGCAACTGCCTTCTCAATTGATTGAGCTGGCTCACCAGGCGAGTGGTGTCGAGTCGACGCAGATGTTCGCGATGCCGGCACTCATTCGACGCCCGCAGACCACAATCCTGCATCAGGTCGACGACGAACGGAGGTAAGGGCTCATTCTCGACGGCCGGGTGCATTGCCACCAGAGGAGACCAATTGCTTGCCCAGCGAAGTACTAGGCTGATGTCACCCATAGACAGGCTGTAGGGACTCGCCAATTCAGCGAGGAGGAGGCTGACGAAAGCGGCGGCACAATGGCTGCTGCGTCCAAGGGGATCGAGCGAGTCCGGCACGGGGAGATTCGCAATTCCCCATTCTTCGGCACTCGCGTAATATCCGTGCAGGTTCAGCCACACTCCTGCCGGCAGGGCCTGACGGGCGCGATGGTGCTCGATGATCACCATTCCCGTGTAGTAAATGCAGCGGTGCAGGATCAGAGCCAGTCGTTCGGCATGGACGTTGCTGTTGTCGTGGCCGTCCAGAAGCTGTGCACAATGCGCGTAGGCGCGGGCTGCCTTCTGCCAGGTGGCAATGACCTGGCAGAAGGCACTTGCCTCGACTTCTCCTAGTGGTAATGCCTTGTTGATGTAGCTTCGGGCGAGCTCTTCCTCGATGAAACAGAGTGAAATCCGCGTCTGTTCGAGCAGCTGCAGATAGACCTCGCCTTGAGGTGGCGTTCTCAACAGACT
The DNA here is from genome assembly GCF_000584975.1 of Candidatus Accumulibacter cognatus. Classification (NCBI taxonomy): domain Bacteria; kingdom Pseudomonadati; phylum Pseudomonadota; class Betaproteobacteria; genus Candidatus Accumulibacter; species Candidatus Accumulibacter cognatus. The sequence continues at coordinate 127,663 of NZ_JDST02000003.1, forward strand.
ATCGAGAAAGAGGTTGATGTCGAGCGCAGCCTGTCTTGAATTGGCCAAAGGAAGCCGCGAGAGCATCTGGAAACCGGTATGCAGGTCGGGAATCTTCATGGTCGCCGGGATATTGGGGAGGACTGCATTCATGGTATTCACCGTCGGTTCTATCAGGCTATCTGGTACGCATGGCGGCGATGATCTGGTTACCCAGTTGCTGCCCGTCAACGAAGGGGCGACATGGGCTATTCTGCCGCTGCGGTTTCGTCCAGACAGAGTTGGGAAAATGCCTGTCGTCCCGCCAGCGAGGGATCAGGTGCCAATGAACATGCGGCGTCATATTGCCAAGGCTAGCGAGATTGATCTTGTCCGGCTGGTATAAGGTCCGGACAGCACTTTCCACGGCAAATAGGACGCTCATGAACTGCATCCTTTCCTTTGGAGGCAAGTCAGTCATCTCACGCATGTGCCGGTGCAGAATGATGCGGCAGAAGCCGGGGTAATCCGGGTCACCAACCATGACGACCCGACACAGGTCGCTTTCCCATACCACTTCGCCTCCCGGCGATTCGCATAGTTCGCAATCCTCAACATCGTACTCGCACACTTGCTGACTCCTTGCAGATTTCAGGGCGCTGATGCACCATCCAGGATTCAACGATAAGCCACCAGTGCGGTAAGCGAGAGGAACTAGGTCACGGAAGGAGGCATGTGATCAAGGTACAAGGATATCCAGATCGGCGAGGCTGAAAGGGGAATCGTGCGACTTGCCTGTCACTACATTCCTTTCCCCTTGAGTCTTGGATCTACAGAAGAACGCGCTCGATACCGCCGTTGTTGGCCTTGTGGACGTATAGCGCCATCCAGTCCTCGCCGAGCAGCCGCTTGACCATCTCGACAACAATGTAGTCAGCATGAGTGCCGGTGTCGTCGTGGTAGCGGGACAGGCCCTGCAGGCACGATGGGCAGGAAGTCAGTACCTTGACCTCGCCCGTGAACTGATCCGAACGTAGTCGGCGAGCGCCTTTTTCGATCTCCTCCTGCTTGCGGAAGCGCACCTGCGTAGACACGTCGGGGCGCGTCACCGCCAGCGTTCCCGATTCGCCGCAGCAGCGCTCGGAGAGATCGACCGGCTGTCCCATCAGACTGTTGACCACCTTGATGCCCGGTATTGTTCGCATCGGTGCGTGGCAGGGGTCGTGGTACATATAGCGGGTACCGCTGATCCCATCGACCCGGACTCCCTTCTCCAGTAAATATTCGTGGATGTCCAGCAGGCGGCAGCCGGGAAAGATCTGCTCGAAGTGGTATTTTTCGAGCTGGTCCATGCAGGTGCCACAGGAGACGATGACCGTCCGGATGTCGAGATAGTTGAGCGTGTTGGCGACACGGTGGAAAAGCACCCGGTTATCGGTAGTGATCCGCTGCCCCTGGTCGGCCTCGCCGGCGGCCGTCTGGGGATAGCCGCAGCACAGGTAGCCTGGTGGCAGAACCGTTTGCGCGCCGATATCGTAAAGGATCGCCTGGGTGGCCAGGGCGACCTGCGAGAATAGACGCTCCGAGCCGCAACCCGGAAAGTAGAATACCGCGTCGCCATCGTAATCGGGTGCGCTGACCTTGATGGGGTCGCGAATGATCGGCACGACCTTGTCGTCTTCGATATCGAGCAGAGCGCGGGCAGTCCGTCTGGGAAGTCCGCCCGGCATGGGTTTGTTGATGAAGTGGATGATCTGCGATCTGAGCGTTGGCGAACCCAGCGTCGCGGGCGGTCGCCGGGTCTGGCTCTGAAGCAGGTGCAAGGACCTCGCCAGTTGGTAGGCCAGGCGCTGCGCTCGGTAGCCCCAGTCGATCATCAGCTTGCGGACCAGCTTGATCGTCGCCGGGTCCTTGATCGTCAGGAAAGCCATCGCTGCGGCTTTTGCCGGAACGAACTTCTTCTTGCCCTGTTCACGCAGCAGATTGCGCATCCTGATCGAAACATTGCCGAAATCGATGTCGACCGGGCAGGGGGTGAGGCACTTGTGGCAGATCGTGCAGTGATCGGCGACGTCGTTGAACTCGTCGAAATGCCTGAGCGAGACACCGCGGCGAGTCTGCTCCTCGTAGAGGAAGGCCTCGATCAGCAGCGAAGTGGCCAGGATCTTGTTGCGTGGCGAATAGAGCAGATTGGCACGCGGCACATGCGTTGAACAGACCGGTTTGCACTTGCCACAGCGCAGGCAGTCCTTGACCATCGTCGAGATGTTGCCGATCTCCGATTGCTCCATGATCAGCGACTCGGTGCCGAGCAGCGAGAACGAGGGCGTGTAGGCCTTCGCCAGATCGGCACCGGCGAGCAACTTGCCCTGGTTGAAACGGCCGTCCGGGTCGATCCTCGCTTTGTAATTGCGGTACGGCCGGATCTCGTCCTCACTCAGGAACTCGAGTTTGGTGATGCCGATTCCATGTTCGCCCGAGACGACACCGTCGAGTGCCCGCGCTAGCGCCATGATGCGCGCGACCACCGCATAAGCCGCCTGTAGCATTTCGTAATGGTCGGAGTTGACCGGGATGTTGGTATGCACGTTGCCGTCACCGGCGTGCATGTGCAACGCGACAAACAGGCGGCTGCGCAGAACCCCCTGGTGGATGGCGACGATGCGTTCGCGTACCGGTCGATAGACAAGGCCATCGAAAATCGCTTCGAGCTGCGGCTTGAGTTCTCTTTTCCACGAGACGCGCAGCGAGTAATCCTGCAGGCGATGGAAGAGCGTCGGCATGGCGGTACGGTTTCTCAGCGCATCGACGTGGATGCCCAGGGCGGCAAACTGCGCCTCGGCTTGCGGCAGGGGTTGATCGAGATTTTCGAGCAGCCATTGCCAGCGTGTCTGCACGCTGGCGACAGCGTCCAGCGCTGCGGTTCGCCGATCGCCGATCAGCAATTCCCTGTCGAGGTCGGCGTCGCCACGATGCAGGGGCAGGTCGCCACGCAGGAATTCCGCCAGCGCTGCACATAGCGACAGCTTGTTCTTTATCGACAACTCGATATTGATGCGCTCGACTCCATCGCAGTACTCGCCCATGCGCGGCAGTGGAATCACCACGTCTTCGTTCAACTTGAAGGCGTTGGTATGGCGCGAAATGGCTGCGGTGCGCGAGCGATCGAGCCAGAATTTCTTGCGCGTCTCGGCATCGACGGCGATGAAACCCTCGGCACCACGCAGATTGCACAGACGCACCATGTCCGATGCGGCCGTCATCACCGCCGTCTCGTCGTCACCGACGATGTCGCCGATCAAAACCATTTTCGGACGGCCTGCGGTTTCTCCCTTGCGCTTGGCCTTGGTGGCGTAGCCGACGGCCCGCAGGTAGCGCTCGTCGAGGTGTTCGAGGCCGGCAAGCAGCACCCCAGCCGACCTGCCGGGGCCGCCTGGCTTGAAGTAATCGGTGATATCGACAATCGCCGGTACTGCCTCGCGCACCTGCCCGAAGAATTCCAGGCAGATGGTACGCGTGTGCGCAGGCATCCGATGCAGGATCCAGCGGGCGGCGACAATCAGGCCATCGGTCCCTTCTTTCTGGACGCCCGGCAGGCCGGCCAGAAACTTGTCGGTTACATCCTTGCCGAGGCCGGCTTTGCGAAAACGGGCGCCCGGGATTTCCAGGATTTCCGGTGTTCCGTAGAGTGTCCTGCCGTCCTTGCGAAAGCGTTTGATCTCGAAGCGCGCCAGTTCCTGTTCGTGAATCTTGCCGAAGTTGTGATGCATGCGCGTCACTTCCAGTACGTGCCCGCTCGGGTCGACCATTCTCCACCACGCCAGGTTGTCGAGGGCAGTTCCCCAGAGCACGGCTTTTTTACCGCCGGCATTCATCGCGATGTTGCCACCGATGCACGAAGCTTCGGCCGATGTCGGGTCGACGGCAAAAACGCTCCCGGCTGCTGCTGCGGCCTCAGAAACGCGGGCGGTGACGACGCCGGCGCCGGTACGGATGGTTGCCACAGGGCGCTCACTGCCTGGCAGCAGCCGCTCTTCGACGGCGCTGATGTCAATCAGTTTCTCGGTGTTGATCACCACCGACAGCGCTGTCAACGGGATGGCGCCACCGGTATAACCGGTGCCGCCACCGCGTGGGATGATCGTCAACCCGAGTTCGATGCAACCACGTACCAGCGGAGCCATCTCCTCCTCGCTATCCGGGTAGAGGACGACGAATGGGTACTCAATCCGCCAGTCGGTCGCGTCGGTCACGTGCGAGACGCGAGCCAGACCGTCGAAGGCGATGTTGTCGCGGCGCGTATGCCGGCTCAGCACTCTCCGGACCCGTGTCCGCAGTCGGGCGGTATCATCGAAATGCTGTGCAAAACGATTGACCGCCTCCTCGGCCGCAAGGATCAACTGCAGCACCTTGGCATTGCCCTGCCGTCGCTTGCCGATTTCGCGCAGGCGGTGGCGTAGCGCTTCGATCAAGGCGCTGCGACGCTCGCGGCTGGCGAGTAAATCGTCTTCCAGGTAGGGGTTGCGCTGCACCACCCAGATGTCGCCGAGTACCTCATAGAGCATCCGTGCCGAGCGGCCAGTAACACGTTCGGTACGCAATTCGTCAAGCAGTGCCCAGTTTTCCGGCCCGAGCAGGCGAATGACGATCTCGCGGTCGGAGAACGAGGTGTAGTTGTAGGGGATTTCGCGCAGACGTGCGTTCATGGGTACTTCGCCACCAAAGAGCACATTCTAACGGTCATGACTTTGCAAGACATCCCTGATCATGAAAGTCATGACCGTTTCCCTTTCCCCCGACCCCTCCCTCACATGTGGGGAGGGGAGGCTCGTGAGTCGCTGACGCGACCTTCACATGAACTGTTTGCCCATCAAACACCGTTTCTGCTGCTAGAATCGGGCGCTCAGCCCAAGGATCTCTTCTCTGCTGCCATGCCTACCGATTACCTCGAAAGAATTCTCAACGCGCAGGTCTACGACGTTGCGATTGAAACCCCACTTGACCTCGCACCCAGCCTGTCGGCCCGTCTGGGCAATCGGATTCTGTTGAAGCGCGAAGACCTACAGCCGGTTTTTTCCTTCAAGTTGCGCGGCGCTTACAACAAGATCGCCCATCTCTCGGCAGAGCGGCTCAAGCGCGGCGTGATCTGCGCCTCTGCCGGCAACCATGCCCAGGGGGTGGCGCTGGCGGCGGCCAAACTCGGCTGTCGGGCGGTGATCGTGATGCCGACGACGACGCCGCAGATCAAGGTACAGGCGGTGCAGGCGAGAGGTGCGGAAGTGGTGCTTGCTGGTGAGGGCTATGATGACGCCTACACCCACGCTCTGGAACTCGAGAAAAGCGAGAGGCTAAGCTTCGTACACCCTTTCGACGACCCCGAAGTGATCGCCGGGCAGGGCACGATCGGCATGGAGATCCTGCGCCAACATGCCAAACCGATCCATGCCGTATTTTGCTGCATCGGTGGTGGAGGTCTGATTTCTGGCGTCGCGGCCTACATCAAGCGGGTCAGGCCGGAAACCCGGATCATCGGGGTCGAAGCCGTCGACGCCGATGCCATGACACGCTCGCTGAAAGCCGGCAAGCGCGTCCGGCTGGATCACGTCGGCCTGTTCGCCGATGGCGCGGCGGTCAAGTATGTCGGCGAGGAAACTTTCCGCCTCTGTCAGATGTACGTCGACGACATGGTGCTGGTGGATACCGACGCGATTTGCGCGGCGATCAAGGACGTTTTCGAAGATACCCGTGCCGTCCTCGAGCCGGCCGGTGCACTGGCAGTTGCCGGTGCCAAGGCCTATGCCAAGGCGCACAAACTGAAGGACAGAACGCTGATCGCGACGGCATCCGGCGCCAACATGAACTTCGACCGTCTTCGTTTTGTCGCCGAGCGTGCCGAGATCGGTGAGCAGCGCGAAGCCGTCTTTGCCGTGACCCTACCGGAGAAGCCTGGCGCCTACAAGCGCTTCGTTGCATTGATCGGTTCTCGCAACATCACCGAGTTCAATTACCGTTATAACGACCAGCGTGATGCACATGTCTTTGTCGGTATACAGGTCGCATCGCGCGCCGAATCGGTGCGGCTGCTCGAACATCTGCGGAAGCACGACTATCCGACGCTCGACCTGACCGATGACGAAATGGCCAAGGGTCACATCCGTCATCTGGTCGGCGGGCACTCGCCACAAATCCAGCACGAGATCCTCTACCGTTTCGAGTTTCCCGAGCGTCCTGGCGCGCTGATGAACTTTCTCAACCGCATGAGCGCCGGCTGGAACATCAGCCTTTTTCATTATCGCAACCATGGCGCCGACTACGGTCGCGTGCTGGTCGGCATGCAGGTGCCGCCGTGCGAGATGGGTGACTTCGAGGATTTTCTGGCGAAACTCGGCTACGCATACTGGAACGAAAGCCATAATCCGGCATACAAACTGTTTCTCGCCTAGTCACTTTCAGAGGAGATTTCGCCATGCCCATGCACATCGCCGACAATGTCACCGACCTGATCGGCAACACGCCATTGGTCAGACTCAACCGTCTCGGTGCCGGTATTGACGGTACCGTCGTCGTCAAACTCGAATTTTACAGTCCCGCGCACAGCGTCAAGGACCGTATCGCAGCAGCGATGATTGATGCAGCGCAGGCTGCCGGCAAGATCAGCGCGGAAACGATCGTTCTCGAGCCGACTTCGGGAAATACCGGTATCGGCCTGGCGATGGTCTGTGCGGCGCGCGGAATCCGATGCTGCTTCGTGATGCCGGAAACCATGAGCCGCGAACGCCGCCTGCTGCTCAAGGCCTATGGTGCCGAGCTGGTGCTGACCCCTGGGCCCGAGGGTATGAGTGGCGCGATCCGCCGCGCCGAGGAACTCGCTGCCGCCGATGCCCGTTATTTCATTCCGCAGCAATTCGAGAACCCGGCCAATCCGGCGATCCACCGCGCAACGACGGCGGAAGAGATCTGGCGTGATACCGACGGACAGGTCGACATCTTCGTCTCCGGCGTCGGTACCGGTGGCACCATTACCGGCGTCGGCGAAGTGCTCAAGGCCAGAAGACCTGGCGTGCAGGTCATCGCCGTCGAACCCGACGCGTCGCCGGTGCTCTCGGGCGGGGTCAAGGGACCGCATCCGATTCAGGGGATCGGCGCCGGTTTCGTTCCCAAGGTCCTGAACACTGCGATCTACGACGAAGTGCTGCGTGTCAAGGCCGACGACGCTTTTGACATCGCTCGCCGGATGGCGAGTGAAGAAGGGCTGTTGGTGGGAATTTCCTCGGGCGCGGCTGTCTGGGCCGCCCTCGAAGTCGCGCGGCGGCCGGAAAATGCCGGCAAGCTGAGTGTGGTGATCATTCCCTCGTTCGGCGAACGCTACCTGTCGACTGCACTCTACGCCCACCTCGAAGTCTGACATCTTGACCCTGGGCTTGCCGGTGAACGGTTTCGACTTTGCTCATGTCATCGACCGCCGCGGCGGAGATTCGCTCAAGTGGAACAAATACGCCGGTCGCGACGTGCTGCCGTTATGGGTTGCGGACATGGATTTTGCCGCGCCGCCGGCGATCGTCGCGGCCATCGAAAAGCGTGTCGCGCAAGGCTGTTTCGGCTACGCCGTGCCATCGCCGGCGCTCTACGATGCCGTTCTCGGGTACTTGTGGAGCGCGTACGGTTGGCGGGTCGAGGCCGACTGGCTGTTGTGGTTGCCCGGTCTGGTCTGCGGCCTCAACGTCGCCTGCCGGAGCGTCGACGGCGATGTCCTGACGGCGACGCCCGTCTATCCGCCATTTCTCTCCGCGCCGCGCTTGTCCGGCCGGCGGCTGGCGAGCGCCGCGCTGTGTCAGAGCGATGGCCGCTGGGGCTGGGATTTCGCGGCGCTGGAAGCCGCGCTGACGCCCAGCAGCCGCCTGTTGCTGCTTTGCCATCCGCACAACCCGGTTGGCCGGGCCTGGGAGCGCGTGGAACTCGAGGCCATCGCCGCCTTCTGCCAGCGCCATGACCTGCTCGTCTGCTCCGATGAAATCCACTGCGGCCTGATCCTCGACGAGCACCGGCAGCATCTGCCCCTGGCGATGCTCGATACCAACCTGGCCAAGCGCAGCATCACCCTGATGGCGCCGTCGAAAACCTACAACATTCCCGGTCTGGGCGCTGCTTTTGCGGTGATTCCCGACGCTGCCTTGCGCCGGCGCTTTGTCGCTGCCGCGCGCGGCATCGTACCGGACGTCAATGTCCTCGGCCTTGCGGCAACCGAAGCGGCATACCGCGACTGCGAGGACTGGCGCAGCGCCCTGCTGCAGGCGCTACGCAGCAATCGCGATCGTGTCGAAACCGACCTTGCCGGCATGCCCGGCCTGGCCGTGAGCCATGTCGAAGCGACCTACCTGGCGTGGATCGACGCGCGCGGTCTCGGGGTCGACGATCCCGCCGCATTTTTCGAGGCCGCAGGGGTCGGTCTGTCGAGTGGCGTCGATTTCGGTCTGCCGGGTTGGGTACGGCTCAATTTCGGTTGTCCACAGACGACGCTCGACGCTGCGCTCAAACGGATGCGGCTCGCATGCAGGGGAAGCCGTGGCCTGACTCCGACTACCAGAACCTGACAGGTGTTCATGCAGGCGCTCGCTGGCTGTGTTCGATCGGCGCCTTGATCCTTCCGACAGGCGTTCAACTACGGACGGCGGACTCCGATTCCCGGATTTCCATCTGGCTGAAGGCCAGTGCCAGTATCGGCGAACTCAGCCCCTTTGCCAGCGATTTGTCCAGCAGATCGCCGAGCACGTGGCGGTGCTCGGTGCGCAGGCCCGCCTGCAGATCACGAAGCATCGAGGAGGTCAGTGCCGAACCGCGCTGGGTGAGTGTTTTCAAGGCTGCGTCGCGGGCCACCGGTGCCATGTCGATGCCGCAGGTCGTGGCCACCGCCAGACATTCCGCGTACAGTTGCCGAATCAGTGCTTCGCCGTTGGCAGTTGCCATGATCTGACCGACACTGCCCCGCATCAGGGTGGTGATACCGGCCAGGGTGGCAATGAAGACCCATTTCTCCCAAAGGCTCAGGACGATGTCCGGGGACAGGCGGGCGTTGAATTTTGCGGCCTGGCACACTTCGACGAAGCGGGCGGCAATTGCCTGGGTTTCCGCCGTTCGGCCGCCAACGGTCAGGGAATGCATCGGGGCGAGTTGTCGTACCGTGCCGTCCGCTTCCAGCATGGCCGCCACCTGGGCAATGCCGCCGAGGATGTGCTCAGCGCCAAAGCGACGGTCCAGCACTTGCATGTGCGAGAAACCGTTGAGCAGCGGCAGGATGAAGGTCGCAGGTGTGATGAAAGCGGCAACGGATTCGATCGCATCCTCGAGGTCGAAGGCCTTTGCTGTCAGCACGACGAGGTCGTAGTTGTCCTCTGGCTGATCCCGGGTGACGCATTTCACCGGGACTACGAAATCGCCGGAAGGGCTGTGTACCTGCAGACCTTCGGATCGAAGACGTTCGGCGCGTGCCGGTCGCACCAGAAATGTCACGTCTGCACCCGCTTCGACGAGCCGGGCTCCGAAATAGCCGCCGACGCCGCCGGCACCAAGAAACAGTATCTTCACGATGGCTCCTTCGATGTTGGACGCCGCAGCACAAAAAAGAGGAGGGAAATCCAGCCCCTCTGGCGAGAGTATAGCGCTGTAGGTCGGTCGCTCAATGGCGGATGCAGATCTTGCCGAACTGTGAGCCGCTCTTCAGGTACGCCAGCGCTTCCTTGAGCGCCGGAAATTCGAAAACCCGGTCGACGATCACCGGCATGCGGTGCTGCTCTAGCGCCCGCAGCATCGCCTCGAAGCCGTCGCGATGGCCGACGGTGATGCCCTGCAGCCGCACCTGCCGGGTGATGATCAGGCCAAGCGGTGTTGCCAATGAGGAGCCCGAGAGCACACCGATCATCGACAGGGTGCCGCCGGGGCGAATGCAGCGCAGCGACTGCGGCAGGGTTTTCTCGCCGCCAAGCTCGACGATATGGTCGAAGCCTCGACCATCGGTGAGCGCACGTGCCGGTTTCGACCATTCGGGAGTCGTCCGGTAGTTAATCGTCGCGTCGGCACCGAGTGCCCTGAGCCGCTCGATCTTCTCGTCGCTCGACGAGATCACGGTGACCCGTGCGCCGGCGATCCTGGCAAACGCCAGCGCGAACAGCGCCACGCCGCCGGAGCCCTGGATCAGTACCTGTTCGCCGGGTTTGACCGCGCCGTGCGTGGCTAGAGCGCTCCAGGCAGTCAAGGCAGCGCAGGGTAGCGTCGCGGCTTCGACATCGCTGAGATAGGCGGGCACCTTGACCACGCCCTGTTCAGACAGGCACATGAACTCCGCCATGGTGCCATCGATCGGGCCACCGAGCGACCCAGTCATGCGAGAGAGATCCGGTTCGCCGGCAATCCAGCCCTGGAAAAAGGTCGGGCAGACGCGGTCGCCGACCGCCACGCGGGTGACCCCTGGGCCCACCGCAACAACCTCGCCGACGCCGTCGGACAGCGGGATCAGCGGCAGTTTTCCGGTAAAGCTGCCATATCCACGCTCGGGAACGACCAAGTCGCGGAAATTCAGCGACGAGGCGAGCATCCGCAGCAGTACCTGTCCCGCTCCTGGCTGGGGTTGCGGGCGATCGGCCAGTTTGAGGTTGGCCATCCCCCAATCATCCTGAATCTGAAATACGCGCATGTTGCACCTCCGGTATCCGACGCCGTAGCGCCAGGGTTTTGCTGACCTATTGCCATGAACTCCACGACCTTGACAACGCGTTTCGGCGAGAGGAGGAGAGGAGACTTCCGAGAGTTTGTCCGAGCAGAGTGGTGGCCGTCAATCATTCCGGTCGACTTGTGCAGCTATCCCAGTTCGACTTCGACCAGGCAGTCGTAGAACGTCGCTCCGCCGCCCATCTCGGTCAGCGCCTGGCTGGTGACTTGATTACAGTTGCGTCCGTCGGGCGAGAGCTTTCGCCACCAGATGGAAGTGGCCATGGCCACGCCTGGACGGATGCGGTCGCTGACGACGGCGCGGGCGCGGAATTCGCCACGATGGTTATGTATGCGTAGCGGGCTGTCATTGGCAATGCCGCGTGCCGCGGCATCGACCGGATGGATGTGGAGCGCGGGCGACTTTTCCTGCGCCAGAAAGCGTGGCGAGTTGGCAAAGCTGGTGTTCAGGAAGTTGCGCGCCGGTGGCGTGATCAGCGCCAGAGGGAATTGTGCTGCCAGCGGACTTTGCCGCCATTCGTGCGGTTCGATGAAAGTCGGCAGCGGGTCGAGTCCTGCACCGGCAAGCATCTCGCTGAAAAACTCGCATTTCCCTGAAGGGGTCGGAAAACCGCCCTCTGCGAAAGGCGCTTCGCCAGGTGGCAGATTGAGGCGGGCGTGACCCTCGGCCTTGAGTCTTTCCCAGGACAGCCCGGCGAGGCGGGGATCGCTCCAGTCGAAAGCCTGGCAACACAAATCTTCATCGCTATCGGCGAAGCAGGTTTCACTGAAGCCCATCTGTCGGGCCAGGCGGCGGAACAGCTCGGTGTTCGGCAGCGCTTCACCGAGCGGGGCGATCGCCGGCTGGTTGACCTGCAGGTGTAGATGCCCGTAAGACTTGTGGATGTCGAGCTGTTCCATGTGGCTGGTGGCCGGCAGCAGGAGGTCGGCGTAGTCGGCGGTGTCGGTCTGGAAAAGGTCATGAACGACGGTGAACAGGTCGTCGCGGGCCAGGCCGCGTTCCACCTCGGCCGACTGTGGGGCAATTGCGAGCGGATTGCTGTTGTACACGAACAGTGCCTTGATCGGCGGTTGTGCGCGCAGCAGCGAGTGACCGATGGTGCTCATGTTGATCGTTCGCGGC